>CALWAK010000072.1 GCA_944373095.1 uncultured Bacilli bacterium | reverse complement strand
GGCTACCATATCATCAACGTTACCACGAGGAACAACCAATCCATTTATTCCATCTTGAACCAATTCAGAGGCACCAGGATAATCAGTTGTAATACAAGGCAACCCAATCATCATAGCCTCAATTAAAGCATTTGATAAACCCTCATAATCCGATGACAGAACAAACATATCTGCATCAGAAATCTTCTCATGTAAATCAGGAATATTCCCGGGAAGATAAACTCGATTTTCAACACCGAATTCTTTTACGCATTGTTCCAGTGTTTCACGAAGAGCGCCTTCCCCGTAAATATATAGTTCAACATAAGGAAATTCATCTTTCAGTCTGCTGATTGCCTCAATCAGCAGCTTTTGATTTTTTTGATCAGCTAAACGTCCCGCCGTAACTACTTTCCCTTTTATTGTATTATGTTGTAAGCAACTAACGCTTACCGGATTGGGAATGATATGACTTATACCGTAAAGTGATTTGTTGAAACAACTTTGCTCATATTTTGTTTGAAACACGATAGCATTTGCTTTTTTATATATTAAATTTGTATATGAAAGCAATATTCCTCCACGCCCGTCATGTTTAGGATCATTTCTCTCCGAAACAACCGTTTTTATCTTCATGCCCAATTTCGCCGTTAAAACTAAAATATTAATTCTACCCACAAAAGAGACTATCCTATCTGGTTTTTCCAGCTTAAAATATAATCTTAATTTTTTCAACCTATATGGTAAAGAAAAAATATACTTCCCCTCTTTTGTAAAATCAATAATTTTGACTCTATTGTCGAGCTCATATTCTACATGATTCTCCAACAACAAAATAATATCTACTTCCCATCCTTTCTCCACGTAATGATTTGCCAAAATGGATATCACTCTTTCGGCGCCACCTCTGTTTAGACTCCCTATAACAAACGAGATTTTCATTTCCATCCCCCACAGTAAAACGATTCATTTAACGTATTGAAGTCACTCGAAATCAAAAAAATAATCTTAAGCGAAGCTTATTAAACGACGGAATATATCCTTTCTAAATATCGACTTACAACAGATACATCAAACTCTTTGACCTTTTTTTTATTAAATGCACCCATATTGTAACAAAGATCTCCATCTTCATTCAGAGCTCTGATTGCAGATGCAAAAGCTCCTACATCGTTTGGAGAACACAAAAAGCCGCCTTCGTCCTGGATCAGATCAACATTCCCTCGAATCTTACTAACCACGCAAGGTAAACCGCTCGCCATAGCTTCCATAATGGACCGAGAAAGCCCCTCTCGAAAGGACGGCATAATAAAACAATCAGCCATTCTGTACAATTCCTTCATATCATTTCGATACCCTAAGAAGTGTACTTGTTCTTGCAGTCCTGTTTCATCAACCTGTCTATGAAGCAAATCCTCATATTCACCCGTCCCACATAGAACATATTGAATATCCCTTCGTGCAAGGCTTTGCATAGCAGAAATGACAACTGTATTGTTTTTGTTGGAATTTAATTCACCAACCGATATTAAAACGAATGAATCAAGCGGAATATTTAATTCCATGCGCTTCTTGGCCCATACGGGATAGAATTCGAGCAAGGATGCAATAAAATCATGAAATTCTATTACCCCCCCCATTTCTCTATTGTAAATTTCTATAAGCTTATTCTTAACTGTTTCGGTACTAAATTTCTGTATCGCAACCAAATTGGCTTTACCTGCCTTATCTCGCAATACAGGATCCGAAGCTAAACTATTAAGCCTTTCAGCAAAAGAATCAATATCGTCCGGCTCAAAAAGCGATCCAGCTTCTATGCCTTCAAACAGATCGGTATTTCCTCGAATACGACTTGCCACGCAAGGTAACCCACTCGCCATTGCTTCCATCAAAGAACGTGATAGCCCCTCCTGCCTAGAGGTAAAAAGAAAAATATCACAGGCGGAAAGCAATTGCTTGATATCGGAGCGGAAGCCTAAGAAATGGACACGATCCGATACATTCAGTTCAGCTGCAAGTTTTTTAAGATTTTCTTTCTCCGGTCCTTCGCCGCAGATATAATATTGAGCTGAGGCTACTTTCATTTTTGCAAATGCACGAATCGAAACCTCAAAATTTTTGCGTCTAATGAGATCACCAGTCGAAATAATAGCAATGTCGTTTTCATGTAACCCAAGCGATCTTCTTTTCTCTATTCTTTCCGAATCGATGCAGTCATATAGAGAGGTATCGATACCAACTCCGGGGACATAATATACCTTCCCACCCCTACGCAACTTCATTTTTTTCTGAGCGAGTTGATAATCTTCACGATTGATCGTAATAAGCGCATCTGTATAATGAGCAAGCCATTTTTCAACCGGATAATAAAGTAACCAATTTATCTTGGGTGCACCTTTATAAAAATGAAAACCATGGGCTTGATAAATAACTTTCTTAACCTTACACTTTTTCCCAGCCAAACGACCTAAAATACCCCCGATCGGAGTATTGCAGTGAATCACATCAAATCTTTCCTTTTTTACTATCCTAGCCAGCTGTTTATAGGATTTTATATTTCCTGGATGATAAGGCGTTCTTATAAAGTCAACTTGATGAATCTGTATTCCA
>CALWAK010000071.1 GCA_944373095.1 uncultured Bacilli bacterium | reverse complement strand
GCCCACAGGCGGGGGAGAGCTTTCGAGTCTCTCCCTCTTTTACATTACAGGAGATTTTTTCATGTCAGTTTCAAAACAGTTTTTAACTTTCACGCAACAGGTTGATTACCTGAAAAATGAAAAGGGGATTACAATCTCCAATGATCAATTTGCAGAGGATACTCTGCAGCGCATCGGCTACTTTGCCCTGATGGGCGGATATAAAGAATTATTCCGAATTCCTTTTTCAAAAAAATATAAGCCAGGAACTTCTTTTGATGAGATTGTTACCCTTTATCAGTTTGATGCCAGACTCAGGGAACTGTTTTTGAAATATTTTCTCCAAATAGAACGTCACATAGGAAATTTGATTGCGTACTACTTTATAGAGGCACATGGGATTTCTCAAACAGAGTATATGAATCCCCATAATTACAACAATAGTCCTCGCAACAGAAAAATCATCTCCGGATTGATCCGCAAGCTACATGGCGCAGTCACCACCACAGATTATACCCATGTAAATTACTATCGGTCAAAATATGGGAACATTCCTCTTTGGGTTACAACAAGTGTGCTGACTTTTGGTAGCCTTTCTAAAATGTATAATGTCCTTGCACAGTCACTCCGTTCTAAAATCTGCCGTCATTTTCCAAATGTAAACCAACGGCAGCTTGAACGTTTTTTATCTGTGTTGACAAAATACCGAAATGTATGTGCCCATGGTGACAGGCTTTTTTCATACCGGACGGTAGACCAGATTTTAGATACACCGCTGCACTCGAAACTAACCATCCCGCAGCACGGAAATCAATATATTTATGGAAAACAGGATCTGTTTGCTGTTGTGATTGCTTTCCGCTATCTCCTTTCCAAAGAGGATTTTCAAGAATTTAAAAGGAAATTAGCTCTCGAAATATCCAGAGCGAATAAAACTATGGTAAATATTACAGAGAATGAACTGTTGAAACATATGGGCTTCCCAAAAAATTGGAGGAATATCACCCGCTATCAGTTGACACCATGAAACAAAAAAAAGGAAGATGCCTGCTCTTCATAAGCAATACATCTTCCTTTTTCTCCGCCCCTTTCTTCTTCCGTCGCCATCTGCGCACGAGTTTCTCCCCTTTCTTGCGATCTTTGTCTACTTCTGATAAAAACAATGCAGTACAGAGGTACGCTCCCCGATCTTCCGTGGTTTTAGTGGCAGATTGTTCATACGCCCGTCAATCATATTATAATTCTGTTCTTCCATAATCTCTGCACTTCACAGAGATTTCCCGTTTTCATAGGCTTTCTACCAATTTTCCAGCATCGTCTTTTCCTGTTGTATCTCTGCTGATTTCCCTTTCTGCGTATACAGATACTCCCAAATCTGCCGTTTTAGCAGTTTCATCAACTCCATGAAGAACATTGTCTGCTATCAGTTTCACATCACTGTCAAGGATTACATTTGCCACATGCGCCCGTAAGTGGTATGGCCCGTAAGAAAAAAATCTCGTTCATCTATGATGATACCGTCATAGGCAAGCCAGCTTCCCTTCTTCCTTCGATTAGAAAGGAAGAAGGAGTCACCTATCATTACCTCTCTCTACTTTCAAAGAGCTGCTTTTAATTCCTCTGCTTTATCCAACTTTTCCCACGGCAGATCAACATCCGTTCTTCCAAAATGCCCGTATGCCGCTGTCTTTTTATAGATTGGCCTACGTAAATCAAGTGATCTGATAATACCTTCCGGAGTCAGGTCAAAATGCTCTGAAACCATTTCTGCTAATTGCTCATCCGGAACAATGCCTGTGCCATCGGTGTCAACCATAATGGAGGTTGGCTGTGCGACACCAATCGCATAGGACAACTGAATCTCACATTTTTTTGCAAGACCGGCCGCTACAATATTTTTTGCCACATACCGGGCTGCATACGCAGCAGAGCGATCCACTTTTGTACAGTCTTTTCCTGAGAAAGCTCCTCCGCCATGACGGGCATATCCGCCATATGTATCTACGATGATTTTTCGTCCTGTTAATCCACTATCCCCATGAGGCCCTCCGATTACAAATCTTCCGGTTGGATTGATATAGATCTTGGTTTCATCGTCAATCATTTCTTCTGGGATGATCGGTTCAATCACCTGCTCTTTTATATCTGCATACAGACGTTCCTGCGTTACTTCCGTATCATGCTGCGTAGACACTACCACGGTATCTACCCGCAGAGGTCTGCCTGCCGGATCATATTCAACTGTAACCTGTGTTTTCCCATCCGGCCGTAAATAAGGAAGTACACCATTCTTTCTTACTTCTGTCAGCCTTTTTGCCAGTTTATGCGCCAGGACAATCGGATACGGCATATATTCCGGTGTTTCATCTGTAGCATATCCAAACATCATCCCCTGGTCTCCGGCGCCTAAAACAGAAGATGTTTTTTCTGATCCGCTGGTACTATCCCTATCCTCTAGTGCCTGATCTACACCCATTGCAATATCAGGGGATTGTTCATCAATAGCGGTGATCACACTGCAGGTATTTGCGTCAAATCCATAATCTGCATTTGTATATCCGATCTCCCGGATTGTATCTCTGACGATCTTAGGTATATCGGCATAAGCGCTTGTAGTAATCTCACCCATCACCAATACTAAGCCTGTTGTCGTTGCTGCTTCGCAGGCCACACGGCTCATTGGATCCTTTCTCATTAATTCATCTAAGATTGCATCTGAAATTGCATCGCACATCTTATCAGGATGACCTTCTGTTACTGATTCAGATGTAAAATATTTTGTAGCCATGTTTTTTCTCCTTTGCATTTATTTTCTTTATCCCTTGCTATCCAAAATATTATATTGCATACTGTATTCTTTATATATTTTGGTCATAAAATCTATGTTGCATAACTTCCAAATCTATCATATTCTCATTCATGTATTCGATTAATTATAGAGTCCTTAAAGATGATGGTATTCTGATATTTTATCATTGCCAAACGCACTATTAGTATGAAGCCCATATAAAAAAGCAAAAAATATGCAGGAAATTCATAATGAATATAAAATATACCAGAAAATTCTGCAATTTTATTGCATAATATAATTCCAAGTGGAATTCCCAGAATACAGCTACCAATAAATCCACTAAAAAGGTACAAAGAACATTCGATACTCTGCATTTTCTTTAATTGTTTTGGAGTCATGCCTATTGCTTCTAACACTGCATATTCTTTTTTTCTTTCGATAATATTTGATACGCATAGATTAAATGTATTTAAGAATGAAAATATCGAAATAATAAAGGCAAATGCAATTATTGCCATTGTAAAATTATAAAAATAATCCGAGTATTGTTGAATCATATCTTTTTTTGAGGATAAGCTTATTCTATTATCACTTGCTACTATATCAAACAGTTTTTGTTCTATGTCACTCCCGCCAGTACATATATACCAATTAATATCTGGGTTCATATCTGTAATTTGTTCGAGATACTTCTCATTAGTGTATATAACATTTATCAAATTTGGATCATTGATCATGCCAGTTACTTCCAAACGTGTTTCTTTTATTCCATTTCCTGTATCAATTTTAGCTAAAATAGAATCTCCGACTTGAAGGCTCAATTGAGAATTAATATAAGCCTCTGATGCCAGATTGATTACAATAGGCATTGCATTAGCCTCTGCTATTTCGTAAGGCATCGTCCCTGCAATCAAATGATCAGCAAATTCATTTTCGTTAATAATACTTTCAATACCTTCGATATCTGTTACTTCTTCTGCATTTTCATTTACAATTTCACAATCTAAGATTTTCATCCGATAGATTGCCTTTACGTCACTCATATCCTGTATTCTTTGAAAGAGTTCATTTGTCAATGGGTTATTCTTCATCAGTTTATTATAACTATAATTATCTTCTTCACTTAACAAATCTGAATTCAACGATAAAATATAGTCGCTATTCTCATGAAAGGTATAACTAGCCAGCTCTTCTACATCTAATGATTGCATCACACTAAATATACTAAACATCAATACACCACTTAATGCTAAAGACAAAATGGATCTAATAAATTGTTTTGGCACAGATGTTGCATATTTAACCGCAAGTTTAAATGGAGAAAGAAATCCAATCTTTTTATCTCTACGTAACATTTTCAGGTTCTCCGTGCAGCGAACTGCTTCTATTGGAGAAACTACAGATAATATGCGAACGGGTTTCTGATAAGCTCCCGTCACTAGAACTATAATGAATCCTACGGAAACAAAAATTGTAATACATGATATCCCATAAAATTTTCCCGGTAGAACTATCCCAGTAACAATCGAGAGAATAACAGCTGGTGGCAAACATCGTTTCAGTAGAGTACGTTTCTCATCAGAAATTATATCTTTCAGTTGTTTTTTTGTTGCCCCTATCATTTTTAATCTGGCATAGTCATTTATTTTCTGTACGGCGGATATATATACTATACTTCTAATTGAAACTCCTGTTGCAATGCTAATAACAAGCACTATCACAAACATAACAACAAGCATTTGTCCGGTAGTCCCAGAAATACTATGCATATCGAAATAAGTATTGCATAAAAACATCACGGTAAAACTCAATAAATAGGTAGCCGCAAAAATTATTATACCGACCAGCCTATTTTTTAAGGAATTTTCAATCATATTATTTCTTGAAATAAGCTTTAGCATACTTTGTTCAACACTCTTCACAATACTACTCTCCCTTCTCTCATTCTAAATACTCTATTTTAGGAGGTACCTCTGATTGTCACATCTATACTCAAATAATTACCTTATATATATTTCCTATTACTCTATGATTTTTCCATCAATAATCTGTACTATTCTATCGGCCTGTTTTGCCATTTCTAAATCGTGTGTGATCATGATAATTGTTTGTTTATATTTTTTATTTGTTATCTTTAATAGTTGAAGAACTTTTTTACTGGCTTCTGAGTCCAAATTTCCAGTCGGTTCATCAGCTAAAATTACCGAAGGTTTAGTTATCAATGCTCTTGCAATAGCAACTCTTTGCTGCTGACCGCCAGATAAACTATTCGGCATTCTGTCTTTTTTATCTTTTAATTCTAAATACGTCAATATTTCATCCAAAAACTGCCGATCAACCTGCCTCCCATCTAGATTAAGGGGGAGAACAATATTATTATAAACATTAAGTATCGGAACTAAATTATAATTCTGAAATACAAATCCAATATGTCTACGCCTAAAAATTGTTAAATCATCATTGTTTCCTTCCAAATTTTTCCCCTCAATTATAATGTTTCCTGAAGAAGGA
>CALWAK010000070.1 GCA_944373095.1 uncultured Bacilli bacterium | reverse complement strand
GAAAAGGTTGGGTGTATTTTGCAGATAAGAGGAACTAATACAAAAGCTAAATATGATTATTTATTACGAGGCTTACATTATTGTTATCAATGCAAAAGAAAATTGCAAATTGTATTAAAAAGAAGTTCAAAAATAAATGCAAAAACATATCCATATATAACATGTAGCAATGCAAAACAAAGAAACTGTTATCCATTAAATATCAACTATTATAAGTTTGAAAAATATATTATTAAAATTATAAAAAATATATGTCAAACCTATGCAAATAAAGAAATTCTATATAACATTTATAAAAAATATGAGAATAAAACACTTGATGTAAGAGAAGAATTAAAGAAAAAATTAGAACAAATAGATTGGCAGATTCTCGATATAAATAACAATTTAGACAAGATGTATATGGACAAATTACGAAATATAATACTACAAGAGGACTACATAAGAATCTCAAATAAACTTACATTAGATAGAACAAATTTAACGAAACAGAAAAAAGAATTAGAACAAAAACTTAAATTATATGAGCAAAATTTAGACACAAAAAATAATACAAAAGATGAAAAAGAAGTTAACGAATTAATAGAGAAATTTTTAAAGTTAGAGAAAAGAGATAAGATGTATTTATACAGACTAATCAACAAAATTGAAATAGATAAAAATAAAAATGTTTATATCCACTTTAATTTTGCAAAATTAAATTCTATTAATGAAAATTTAGATGAATTTATAAGTATAGAAGAAATAATTAAATAAAACACAGCAAAAAAGCAGTTAGAATGTTACAGTTCAGTTTATTTTATCTTTTTAAAATTGATAGCCTGAACAATAATGTTATAATTAACAAAAAGTTCTTCTTAAAGTTGATGAAAAATTTCTTTTATGATAGTATTTCTAAAAGTAACAAAAACAAAAGAGGTAATTTTATGAAGAAAAAAAGAAAAAATAGAAATCAGAAACTTTGGCAACTTATAAGTTCAATAACATTGTTAATTTGTATTATAGTTATAGGGTATATAACCCCAAATACACAAAACTTAGATGCAAACAACACAGAAAACATAATTGCATATGAACAAACAAAATTTGATTTATCAACAATTCCAGAGTATACAGCAAGTCCTTATGTAGAAATAAACAACAATATTCCGTATTTCACAGAAGAAGATTATACAACTACTCCTTTTGAAAATTATAGTGAATGGGACATATTAGGGAGAAGCGGAACTGCATATGCAAATATTTGTAAAGAAATAATGCCAAAAGAAAATGAAAAGCGAGGAGAAATTGGAAACATAAAAGACCTTTCTGGCTGGGTGCAAAAAAGATACGATAATTTAATTAAAGATAAGTATTTGTATAATCGTTGCCATTTAATAGGTTGGCAACTTGCAGGAGAAAATGATAATAAAAAGAACTTAATTACAGGAACAAGATACTTAAACACAGAAGGTATGTTACCATTTGAAAACAAAGTGGCAGACTACATTAATAATAACGAAAATAACCATGTTTTATATAGGGTAACTCCTATTTATGAAGAAGATAATCTTTTAGCAAGTGGAGTGCAAATGGAAGCATGGTCTGTTGAAGATAATGGGAAAGGAATACATTTTAATGTGTATTGTTACAATGTACAACCAGGAATAGTTATTGATTATACAACAGGAGAGAGTTATGTAGAGGAATAAATTTTGCAATTAAATATTTTGCAAATAAAAACTAAAATCTATTGTAAACTTATGTAAAATAATATATAATCACTCTAGTTTAATTCTTGCTACTATATATCAATAGTAGAATTTCCAATATTAAAAAAATCAAAAAGGAGTGAAAAGCATATTGAATTTAGACATTGTAAATGACTTATTTAATAATTTAAAGGAAAACAAAATTGTGCAAAGTTTTATTAAAGAACTATCAAAATCTTTAGAAAATACTATAACAGATAACAATAAAATATCTAATAATGATTTTAGTTTTAATAATATACATTTAGGCGATTTAACACTTTATGGAGAGAAGATAACTATTAAGTTTAGAGATAAAATGCTAATTCAAAGAGCAGAAATATTACAACAATATAGTGAAAATACCAAAGAAAAAGGAGAAATGTATTATATCTATGATATAAATTCAAATGATAACAATTCTTATAATCTATGCATTTGTGAGCCAGGGAAAAGTAATGAAGTAATTACAAAATCAAAAGAAGAATTACCAAAAGAGGCTACTTTAGGAAGTGTATTAAGAAAACAAGATATGGAATTTGTATTAGATAACGATGGAACAAAAAGTGTTGGGATAAAAATAAACACAATGATAAAAGAAAAAATAGAAGAGCAACACGAATTTTTAAATAGTAAAAGAATAGAGGGACATATATATGAGGTAGGCGAAAAATATGATGGACGAATATGGCTGTACGATTTAGATAATGTTCAAAGTGGTGGCATAGAAGGAATTGAAGAAATAGAATTTCCAAAAGAATTATATCAAGATGCAAAAGAAGGAGATTTATTCATATATAAAAATGGAGAATATCAAAAAAATAAAAAAGTATAATTACCTAGCAATTAAATACTTATAGTCTAATTATATTACAAAATTTGAATAAAACATTGAAAAAGATACAAAATAATGATAAAATTATGATAATAATTTTCCAAGGGGGAATCAATATGATTAATATTAGACCAGTATCAGATTTAAGAAATAAATATCCAGAAATAGAAGAATTAGTCTTAAAAGAAGATGAGGCAGTATATTTAACAAAAAATGGATATGGTTCTATGGTAGTAATGAGTTTAGAAAAATATTCTAAAATGATGCAATTAGTAGATGAAGAAGAAAGATTTGGTGTGGATGATATAGAAAAAGCATTAGAAGAAGCTGATAAAGAAGCAAATAATCCAAATACAGTTTGGTATTCTCATGAAGAATTCAAAAAAATAGCAAGGAGGGTGATAGATGGAGAATGAAAAATATGAAATAAAATATCTACCAACATTTATAGCCCAATTTAATAGCATTTTGTATTACATAAAAAATGAATTGAAAAATGAAATTGCAGCAGACAAATTTTATAAAAAAGTAATAAAAAAAATTGAAGAAAGAAGTATTTCACCAGCTTCATACGAAGTTTTTAAAGTATTAAAAAAAGAAAATATAAACTGTTACAAAATTCGAGTAAATAACTATACAATATTTTATGTAGTAAAAGACAATATTATGGAAATACGAAGAATATATTATATAAAAAGAGACTTTGATAAATTAATCTAAAGATAAAATAATAGTAAATACTGTAAGTTTTTAAAATCCACACCTGTGGGTTAGATTAACTTCCATATATAAAAATTATAATAAAAAGATACGAAATAATGATAAAATTATGATAACAATTTTTCAAGGGGGAATCAATATGATAAATATTAGACCAGTATCAGATTTAAGAAACAAATATCCAGAAATAGAAGAATTAGTCTTAAAAGAAGATGAGGCAGTATATTTAACAAAAAATGGATATGGTTCTAT
>CALWAK010000069.1 GCA_944373095.1 uncultured Bacilli bacterium | reverse complement strand
TTTCCCAGTACTTTCATGGTGGAGATAAGCGGGATCGAACCGCTGACCTCTTGAATGCCATTCAAGCGCTCTCCCAGTACAAGCGTGTAGCGAACCCCCTAAAGAGGGCGGGGAGAGTGCTTTTGCTACGCAGGGAGTGATGAACTTGCAAAGCAAATGATTAATGCTATCAAAAGTTATCTAGTTTTTCTTGACAAGGTTCACCCATCGCGCGCTTAAACAGCCTATCAAATTCCTCCCAATTATCCGAGGCCTTCATCAGTGCAATAGTCTGCTGCAACTGGTTATCCAAATGTTTTGCCCCAGTGTCTACTGTGAGAAACTGATGGTGTCGATATCGTCTTTTCTTTGTGCTATTATCACGGGGATTTTTTTGCCTCAATTCTGCAAGTACTCCATCAGGCAGATACTGATAGATATACTCATTCGTCAGAGTTCCAGCGTAGGAAGGCTTAGCTTTGCCGCGATAATCCCATCCCTTGAGACGGAACATTTGTTTGTAGAACTCATCAGGAAATCGTTTTGTCCAGGGCATAAGTTCCTCACTAATGTAATGACTTAAAATTTTCTGTAATTCTTGGCGGTCGCGATCATCCTGATACCCAGTCACTTCGTCAATAACAGCAATCAGACCTGTTTTTGCAAAGGCGGTCATAATCAAATACAGCCGCTCCGCCACTTGCTGGCTCGTAGCTGTTTTTAATGCATTATCGTGCATAGCGTCAACATATGCTTTGCAAAGGTCAACAAATAGAGATGCCTCAAAAGGAGTAAATTTCGTTCCCTTATCAGAAATATAGTCAGGCAGTTCGTTGCGGATAGCGCGTGTTAACCAGTCCCTTAAAGGTTCGCTCAAATAGGGGCCAATCCAGTTCGCACTCAAGTTTCGAACTAATGTGGCACTACTTTTCTCAGACAAACCCATAGCTCTAGAGGCTCCCCTTAGAGAAAGAACACGCTCACCATTGTCCATAACATAACACTGGACAGAAATCGCTCCATCTTCATCAATAGTCCAAGTACCACTATGGGTGGCGCGGGGCAACTTTACTTTTTCCATATTTTCCTCCGTTAGATGTGGTGCGGTGCTATCTTACGAAGATGATATCACAATGTTACCCACCAGTCAATACATTTTTTCTTTAATTTAATGGTGGCCTTCTTTTTGCGAAAGTTAGATATCATTATAATTACCTAGCGCCTCCACATAATGACTATATGTGGTATGTATACTAATGGCAAAAGTGCTATGCTCTGCTGGCCAGCCAGTGGGTTGTCTTTTTATTACATTACTAAGGAGGTTGGTAAATGGCAGATGAAAAACTGAACACAGTCCTGAAGATAATGCACCCCCGGAGGCAACTGCTTTCCCGGAGACAAGTGATCCTCTTGCCCCGGAATCGTTCAAAGCCCTGATATCCGCCTGAGCATGAACAGGCGGTGATCCCCAGAATAGGGTGGGATGTTCCTACCTCTGCCGGTAAGGTAATCTATCTACCTGGTATTAAGGGCGCTGCCGGTCACTATAATAATAAGGAACCCATTGCCCCTGATGTGACCAACGAGCCCCCAGAGACATTACCCCAGGGCCGTCCGCCCAAGGCCCAAGTAGGCACGGACAAACCCCAAAACAGCAGACCCCATATGAGTTGCCCGCCCAAAGCTGACAAGGCGACCCACGACGGAATCCTGCCATCTGTTCTGGACAAAGTGTCCAGAAGCATGGTATCCAATACTCACACCCTTTGTAATTGAGAATTAGATATACTTCTCCCATCCGTTAAACATGATATAGGGGGTGTGATATGGAAAAAGAGTATCTATCCGGTGAACCGCAACGATACCAAATTGGAAAGCGTGTTTTTATCGTGGAGCCATACTATAACAAGAACGGTGAAAGTATGGAGGATATCTTGTTAAAGTTAATAATGGCTGACATGGATGAAAAGATGTGGCACGAAACTCACAAATAAGAACAATTAAATATTTTGTTAAGCAGTCAAACAAGAGACTTAATCCAAGACACGCCGCCCTGAGTTTCAGAGCGGCGTGTATCCCATCTTTATTTTGTCAATAAAACAAAAACTGTGATTTGAGTTGTTCCTTTGTATAATAATTTTTAAGCCATTGCCGACTACCATCCAAAATATCAATTAAATTATCCGTATTGACAGGAGCGGCAAGTGAGCCAATAAACTGAACCAATTGATGTTTTAGCCTAGTATATCCTTCCTGAATCTCAGGCCCCATGATATCTGCATTCTGCAGTAACAAACTATCAATAAGTTGAAGTGCAATATTAAATTGTGTTGTAAATTTTGCTGCAAATTGCTCCGCAATCACATTTTTCCCGTTGGTTTCTTCTATTTTTTCATGTACCCAAAAGGTCTGCACAAGAAGGCCGACTCTAAAACAAAAAATATATAGTATACACTGTTGTTATACATTAAGATTCTTCGCCTATTCTGTATTCTTTCACTCACGATTTCAATAAAATAAGCCAACAAAACCCCACCAAAGATACTTGCGCTTATAGACATCAATACAGCAAAAAATGCGTTAT
>CALWAK010000068.1 GCA_944373095.1 uncultured Bacilli bacterium | reverse complement strand
ACTTTAAACTTATAACCCAAGAAATTACCCCCATATTTAGCATTAATTATAAATGTTTTATTTTTATTAATTTCTAATTTATATTCTTTATTTATATTATCAATAATAACATTAAGAAATGATTTCAAATAATTTTTATCATGATGGATGATTATATAATCATCCATATAATTAATAAAAATTAATTTTAAATTATGTCTGATAAAATGCTGTAATTTACTTGAATAAAATATAGCTAAAAACTGACTAGTCATATTACCAATAGATAATCCTTTATCTTTTGAATACAATGGAATATTAAACTTATATCTATTATAAAATAATTAATTATTTTATTAACATACGATTTATTAGTACTACCAATAATATTTTTTAATAATAAATGTTCACCATCAGTTAAATCATTTTTTATATTACTTAACAAAACATGATAATCAATACTATAAAAATATTTGCTAATATCTATTTTTAAAAAATATATATCAGCATACTTTTTAAACTTTTCTAATTTTTTCTTAAATAATTTAATAGCATAAGGAATTCCCCTCCCCCTCTCTTGTTGCACAATTATATTCATTTAAATACTTACTTAACTTAGGAATTAATATATATCTAGCAACATAATGGTTAATAACTTTATCATATATACTTTGACTCATAACCACTCTTAACTTAGGTTTATATATTAAAAATATATTATAACTCCCACCATCATACAAATTATTTTCTAAAATACTTTTCATATACGTAAAATATTAAATTTTATTTTTCTCAAATAAGTATATTTTCTTCTTATTCTTAACACTCTTAACTATTTCTTTATTATAAATATCATATAAGTCATTAATTTTAACACTTAACATTAATAATATTATTTACCCATGAATTTACTATTTTATTTATCTCTAATAATTTATTAGTAGTTTTACATAATGCAGTTTCCCCAATATATTTTTTAATAAATAATCTTTCTAACATAAAATCTAAATTAGAAATATTAGCTTTTAATAAATTAAAATATTTTTTTATTAATAATAAATCATCACTATTATTAATAATTAAAATATAATTCAATATCTCATAAGCCATATTTCTAATTTTGTCTTTAAAATAGTAATCTCTTCTAGGAATATTTTCTAATAAATTATCTAAGTTTAATAAGAAATCTTTATTATTTATTTTAGTCATTAACCCTTTTACTTTAAAACATCGATTCTCTTATTTAATTTATTTTCATCTAATACCTTTATCTTTTCAATTAAACTATCAATTCCTTTTTTATTTCTAAATTATTAAGGGCTTTTTTAATAATTCTTGATATTTATTTCTATTTTTAAAATTTTTTGTAATCATATTTTTATTAACTTCAATAATTTTATAAGATATATAATTATCTTCAAATTTATTAATCACTTTATTTAAAGCTGATTCAGGGAAGCCACATTTATATCCATCTAATAATTTATAAATCCATAATATAAATTAATAATACAGCATTATCATCATATACAAAATAAAATTTCTCTTTCAATTTGTATATTTATATGAAAAACTCTTTATCTTTACTCACATTACAACTCACTTTCATTTTTAAATATTAAATTCCGACGCCAGAAGCCATACCTAGTTCAATTGCGCAAACTCACGCTCCAAGGATAAACGGATTCGCTTCGCTTCCATCTCCACTTATCACCCACGCACTAGACTTCAGATATAAGACCGGCCTTATACCGTAGCCACCGCTACTCCCGCTATAGCCGTTGCTCGCATAACCACCATTGTCGACAACAAATACTTGATTGGAACTGGACAAAATATGCGTTAATGTCCACTCAAGCCCTTCACTATACAACCAATTATTTAAGGTACAATTATTATTATTATATAAATGTAAATTAGTTGTTCTAGCACAAGAAGAGGCAGGTACAGCATAGCCAAAATCACTCATATACATAAGGCCGATTGGATATGATGCCCCATTATTATTTGGCCATACAGTAGCATTACCTTCATATACTGTTGTTCCTCGCTCTGCTGTATAAAAAGATGCTACAGTATTTTGATTTGATGCTATTCCACCTAATTTCCATACTACTTTTGTTTCAATCATATTACGGTATTCATCACTTATTCCTTTTTCTCTATAATTACAATGAGATTTATGAAATGTCGCATAAAAATAACAATAACTACCATTAGTTCCATCTTCTTGATTTAAATAAGCTCCATTTAATAAATTCATTAAAGATGAAGTTGCCCAGTTATTTTTATTTGATGTATCCCAAACAACCCCTCCAATAGATTTTTCTCTTATTATTTTTACTAAAGATTCTCTTGTTACACCATGAGTAGTATCATCAAATACGCCAATAATTCTCCATAATTCATTATTAAACCAAACATAATTATTAGGATTCATTCCTTCATAACGAATACCATTTTCATTAAACACTTGGCCATTACCTACTAAACTCGTTATTTTATCATTTAAGTAAATTTTATTAGAATTAGTCGTATAGTTAATAAAACAATTAGTTTGTTTAGAGGCAAAACTACTTATTTC
>CALWAK010000067.1 GCA_944373095.1 uncultured Bacilli bacterium | reverse complement strand
TCATTTACTATACTCTTAATATATTTTTTACTATTTTGTTCTGCTAAATCTGTGGCTATACTCCATATTGTATCTCCTGATACAATTTTTATGTAACATTTTTAAATGTAAATATAATATCTATCGTCTTGTCTTGATAGATATAAATCTTTTCAACTAAATTAATTATCAATTCTCTAGTTGGATTATCTAGCGATAAAAATTTATTTATATATTTTTCTATTTGTTTATTATCTATTTTATTTTCTTCTATTTGTTCATTTTTTAGAATATCAATATTCTTTTTATTATTATCTATTTCTATTTTAATATTTTCACTTACTCTTAAGTATTGTTCTTCATCAATTATTCCTTTTAGTCTATCCATATATGTCTTATCTAAATTTGTTATTAATTTATTATTAGTAATTTCTAAACTTTCAATTTGTTTTTTTATCTTCAAAGTATTATCTTCAAACTCTAAATTTCCTATAGAATTTTTGATTTTATTTTTATCTAAATATTTTTTACAAACTTCTTTAATATTTTCTAAAATTACATTTTCTAATACTTCATAATTATTCGTATGAGTTGTACAAACATGATATTTTGAATATGTTCTATAATAATCACAAGTTGTGTAACTTCTTCCAGTTTTATTTTGATATCTTATTGTTATTCGATGTTTGCAATCTCCACAATATAGGAGTCCATCTAATAAATAAAATCTTTTCTTCTCTGGTCTTTTAACATTTTTAGGTAGTAAAGTTTGCACATAATTAAAAGTTGCTCTATCAATTATTGCCTCATGTGTATTTTCTACTATAATGTAATCATCCGGGTTATTTTTAACTGTCTTTTTAAGTTTATAGTTAATCTTTTTAGTCTTACCTTGCACTGCATCTCCTGTATATATTCTATTAGTTAAAATTGCTTTAATTGTAGTATCTACCCATACTCCATATTCTTGTGATATACAATTAGTATTTATACACTTTTTATTCCATACATAGTTGTAATAAGATGCTGGTGTTTTTATTTTTCTTTCAGTTAGATATTGTGCTATATAGTGATATGTATTACCTTTAAGTGCTAGGTCAAAGATTATTTTTACTACTTCTGCTTGTTCTTTATTTATTACTAAATGATTCTTATTAGTTGGATCTTTTTGATATCCAAATGGGCATCTACCTGACACATATAAACCATCTTTCATTCTAGAGTGCAAACTACTTTTAATCTTTTTAGAAATATCTTTGGCATACATATCATTCATTATGGCTTTAAAAGGTGCAATATCATTATTGGTATTATCTATAAAAGTATCTATGCCATCATTAATAGCAATATACCTAATATTATTATTTGGAAAATACTTTTCTATTAATTCTCCAGTACCTATATAATCTCTTCCTAATCTTGACATATCTTTGGTAATAATCATATTGATTTTGCCTAATTCAATATCTTTCATCATTCTATTAAATGATGGTCTATCAAAATTAGTTCCAGAAAATCCATCATCTACATATTCATCAACTACTATATAATTGTTTTCTTTTACATATTGGTTAAGTAAACTTCTTTGACTAACAATACTATCTGATTCTACATTCCCATCATCTCTCGATAATCTTATATAAAGTCCTACTTTAAAACTACTATTCCCTACCATCAATTATAACTCCTTCCATTTTGGGAATAATGAGTACGATTACATGGTAGCTCTACTTTTAAATTATTGCAAGTCATCATAAATTGTTTTTTAATTTCAATTTTTAATACTTCAGTTATTATTTCATTTAAAGACTTCCCCTCATCTTTAAATTTTAAATTAACATTGTATTTAACCATAGAGTTTAATACCTCCAATAAATTCTATGGCAATAAGAATTGTTTTAGTAATATTATTTGATATGTTTAAAACATACCTAACAATATGACTTACTATCATAAACCTCCATTATATCCATAAACATCATCTCCTTTTCATGATGCATAGTAGCTCCAATAATTAAAGGAGTCAAGTCATAAATTATAGAAGAATTTATCTATAATCCTAAAGCATTTCATAATTAACTAAATTATGAAATAGCAGGATAAGAAGATTGTGTATCATACACGATTTAGTCCTTATTTTATAAGAAATCGTATGTACACAATTCTAATTTTGTACTTGCAAAATTCATCCTACTTTGTAGGTTGATATAAAAGATTATCATTAAATAAATCTTTATCATATAATATATTAAAGCATTAAAAAATCATCCTATTATCTAAATTCAATTAGAATTTATAGGATGATTTGTTTTTTTATAAATTTTCTAAAATACCATTTTCAAGATCATCAATATTATACATTGTTTCTAATTCGTTAAATGTTTCTTCAAGATTTTTTCTAGCACTATTCCATCCAATACCATCAGTAAACCATATGAATGTAACGCCCTCAACTTTTTTTGATTCTTGTGCTAACATCTTATAACTTCTAGCAGTTTCATTTAATTTTGAACCACCACCAGAATAAAAATTAGTTTCTATTACATATACTTGTTTATCAGTTTTAATAACAAAATCAAATCTTTTTGTTGATGTATTATGTCCAGACATTTCGCTTAAGTCTAAATTCCATTTCTTTTCTATATCTTTTAAATACATTTCTTTAAAGTAATTAACATCTTTTTTATAACCTGCTTT
>CALWAK010000066.1 GCA_944373095.1 uncultured Bacilli bacterium | reverse complement strand
CATATCGTTTTATATTGATTTAATTTGTTATAAATTTAACATTTTGCCACCAACGGTGCCAACAATAATAACTATAAATTTAACAAATGCTAATAAATTCAAGGGTTAAATGGCATTAAGTCATCAAACAACAAAGGTTTTGGAGACTCCTATGCTACCATTATACCACACCCCTAATTACTAATTAATGTAATTAGTAACTACATTATAATACATTACATAATTATTTAGCAAGCATAAATAGACAAATAATTTATTTTTAACTGCGTATAATATAAATATATAAAGAACAGGAGAACTTATGAATAAATACGATATGATTTTAAAAAAAGCAGAACAGGAAACATTAAATCTTAATCATCCATATGTAGGAACAGAGCATTTGTTACTTGCTATACTAAAGACTAGAACAAAATTATCTGAATATTTAAAAAATCAAAATTTAACTTATAAAAAATTTAAAACGCAATTAGTTAAATTAATAGGACAATCTAATAATAAAAACGAATATACTTTATATACTCCAATGTTAAGATGTGTTTTAAATAGTGCCGAAGAGTATGCCACTATTAACAATGTTGAAATAGATGAAGTAGTACTTTTTAATTCAATAATTGATGCAAAAGAAGGAATTGCAATACGCGTACTAGAAACCATGAACGTAAATATAGAAAAGTTAAAATATAGAGCAAAAATTAATTTTAAATATGGTATCATTTTAAATGATAAAGTTCTAGATGAAAATATTGTGGGTAGAGAGGTTGAATTATCTAATATTATACAAACTTTATTACGTAAAAATAAATGTAATCCTCTTTTAATTGGTAAAGCAGGTGTTGGAAAAACAGCTTTAATAGAAGAACTAGCAAGAAGAATAAATAAAAAACAAGTTCCAAAAGAACTAGAAAACTGTCAAATTTTAAAACTAGATTTTGCTAATCTTGTTGCAGGAACAAAATATCGTGGTGAATTTGAAGAGAAAATTACTAATTTAATAAATGAAGTAAAAGAAAATAAAAATATAATTTTGTTTGTTGATGAAATACATACTTTAGTTAATGCTGGAGCATCAGATGGTGCAATTGGCGCTGGTGATATTTTTAAACCATTTTTAGCAAGAGGAGAACTCAAACTAATTGGAGCAACAACTATTAAAGAATATCATAAATTTATTGAACCTGATAAAGCATTATCAAGAAGACTATCACCAATTATGTTAGAAGAACCTGATTTTTATTCGACACAAAATATTTTATTTAATGTTAAAAAAACTTATGAAGATTATCACAAAGTTCATATTAATGAAGATAATATAAATTTAATAATTAACTTAACTATAAAATACTTGCCAAATAAATCAAACCCAGATAAATCAATTGAATTATTAGATTCATTATGTAGTTATGTAAAATATCAAGGAAAAAATAAAATATTAATTAATGATATATATTCTTTCTTTAATGAACGTTATCATATATCTTTATTAGGTAAAAAAGAAAATGAAATTATAAAGTATATAAATACTAAAAAATGTCTAGTTACAAATGATTTTGATAGTATTAAAAATAATTTAAAAAATATATATAATTGTAATTTATTTTTAAATATAGATTTAAATAATTATAATACTCCATTTTCAATAAATAATTTTCTTGGTAATCCTAATTATTCTGATAAAGAATATTTAATTCAAAGATTTATTGATAATCCTTTTGGTGTATTATTTATTAAAAATTATAATAAAGATAGTTATTTAAAAGATAGTATAGATAAAATTATTAAAAATCGTGTATTAATAGATAATTTAGGAAATGAAATAAATTTTTCAAATGTATTAATTATTGTTGATAATACTACTAATAATACTAATCCAATTGGTTTTGTAAAAAATAATGTAGATAATAATTTATCAGAATATTTTATAAAGTGGAATGAACCACAAATTAGTTACAATTAAAGTAACTATTTTTTTATAACAAGTTGCAATAATTAACTAGTTTTAATATAATAAATCAACAAGTAAATTGTAAAATTACTATTTATGCTGTAAAATTACAATATAATGGAGATGATATAATGAAGATATATAATTCTTTAACCGATAAATTAGAAGAATTTATTCCTATTGAAAAAGGAAAAATAACAATGTATGTATGTGGCCCAACTGTCTATAATTATGTTCATATTGGCAATATGCGCCCAGTTATTACTTTTGAAATGGTTGCTAACTATTTTAAGTATTTAGGATATAAAGTTAAATATGCGTCTAATTTTACAGATATAAATCCTAAAATTATTGCAGCTGCTAAAGAGTTATCGTTAACTGAAAGAGAAGTTGCTAATAAATTTATTGATGCTTATTTAAAAGATATTGCATCTTATGAATGTTATAATGTAACTGATAGACCAACTGTACTAGAAAATTTAGATAATATATTTAAATTTATTGAAAAATTAATAGAACTAGATTATGCATATAATGTTGGTGGCGATGTATATTTTAGAGTTAGTAAGATTAAAGATTATGGAATATTATCAAATAATACTTTGGAAGAATTAGAAAGTGGTGCTAGAGTAGAGGTTGATGAAAAAAAAGAAGATCCACTTGATTTTGCGTTATGGCGCAAAACAAAAGAAGGCGAAAGTTTTGATTCACCTTGGGGAAAAGGAATACCGGGATGGCATACAGAATGTGTAGTTATGATTAATAATTTATTTGGTGAAAA
>CALWAK010000065.1 GCA_944373095.1 uncultured Bacilli bacterium | reverse complement strand
TTAAACAAAAAAATTGATAAATAGAAACAAATTCTAAATATCAATTTTTTATTTTGTTACTTTTTCAGTGACTTCAAGATTTAATTCTTCTTTTTTTAGTTGATAATAAAATTCTACTTTTGTATAATAAACCTATAAAAAGTTTAAGAAAGTGTTATGATGAAAAGAAAGAAAATTTTACTATTAATATTCTTAATAATAATTATATTTATAATATTTTTATTAAAAAAAGATTCTATTTTTAAAACTGATTTAAATAATAATAATCAAAATAATGGAGAAAAGGATGAGGTAAATTTGAATGTAAAAGTTATTATAAATAATAAAACTTATACTGCTACTTTAGAAGATAATAAAACTACTAGGGAATTTATAGATATGTTACCACTAGAAATTAATATGCAAGAATTAAATGGTAATGAAAAATATTATTATTTAGATAATAAATTATCAACTAATTCTTATAATCCTAAAACTATAAATAAAGGGGATATTATGCTATATGGTAATAATTGTTTAGTTTTATTTTTATGAATCATTTAATACTTCTTATAGTTATACTAAGCTAGGTAAAATCGATAACCCAGATGATTTAGATAGTTATTTAGGAAGTAATGATGTTATAGTTAGATTTGAATAAGTTGGGTTTTATTATGAAAAAATATATTTTAAAATCAATAAGTATGTTTATAATTGGTATTATTTTAGGAATAATTAGTAGAATATTTGATATGTATACCCAAAACTTAGGTAATATTCTATCAGAAATGGCAATTTGGATTTTATTTGGTGTTATTATTTCGATATATAGTAATTCTAAAAGAAAAGCAATGATAAATATATTCTTATTTTGTATAGGAATGCTTCTAGCATATTATTTTGTAGCTGTTATTACAAATGGAGTATATAATAAGACAATTATTATTGGTTGGTTTATTTTTGCACTTATTTCACCTATACTAGCATACTTTACTTGGATGACTAAAGAAAAAGGTGTATTTCCTAAAGTAATAAGTATATCTATTGTAATAGTATCTATTTTATCAAGTGTTGTTTTATTTGATAGATTAAGATTCTATGATTATATAATAAATGGTCTATTAATTTATTATTTATTTTTTAAAGATATAAAAAGGTAGAAAATTTTATTTTATAGGAGATTTAAATATGGGAAAAAGATTTATTATAATTAAAAATAGTATTTTAATTATTAACTTATTTATTTTCTTCTTTTTAGTATGTATTGGTAGAAATGAATATTTATATAATATGACATATTTTAAATGTATTATGTTTATGATAGTTAATTGCATATTTATCTATACCTATGGAGTATTTTTAAATAAAGAAAAAATATATAAATCTAATATATTAATTTACATTTTATTATATTTTATATTATTAATAAGTACTACATTTTTTATTGGTAGAGTAGATATAGAGATTAAATTTTCCTGGTGCTTTGATCAAATTAAGCCTTTTCATACGATAATATCTCAATTTAAATATGGTTCTAAAATATCTTTTTTAAAAAATATTATCGGTAATAGTATTATGTTTATTCCATTTTCTTTTTTATTAATGCTTAAAAATTTAAAATATAAAAATGTTATAAAAGAAAGTTTTATTATTTTACCAATAATAATATTAATTGAATTTATGCAAATGTTTACAAGAACTGGGTTATTTGATATAGACGATATAATATTAAATTATTTAGGTGTATTAATATTTACGTTTATTATTTCTAGATTTAATTTTATCCATAAAATAAGAAAATTATTTTATACAGATTTTAATTTAAAATATGAAATTAAAAAAATATTATATTATTTAAGTTTAATTATGCTAATCAGTTATGATATCATAATATTTATAAAATAATTCACTAGTTTAAAAATTAAGGAGAAGTATGGACTGTATATTTTGTAATATTGATAAATCTAAAATAGAAAATACAATTATTGATGAAACTACTAATTTCTTGGTACTGCTTGCCGTTGGTTCTTTAGTAGATGGGTATTTATTAATAATTAGTAAAAAACATATAAATTCAATGGCTGAATTGACTAAAAAAGAAAATGAAGAATATCAATTTTTAATAAATAAGTATCGTACTTTATTTAAAAAGATTTATTCTAAATACCCAATTATATTTGAACATGGATCTCCTGTTATTGATAGTGATATAAAAGCAAATAGTGTGTTACATGCTCATACACATATTGTAAATTATAATTTTCTTGATGAGAAAGTCATAATTAATCAATCGAACTTTAAAGAAATTAATAATCTAAATTATTTAACTAAAGAAAAAAATTATATAATGTATATAAGTCATAATAATACTTACTATTTAACTAATAACTTTGAGCCAATAAGTCAAATTATGCGTAAATTAATTGCGGAAGATTTAGGGTATGAAGATAAATTTGATTGGAAAAAAGAAAAATTTGAAGAAAATATACTAACTACGATAGAAAAAATTAAAAACGAAATTAGTTGATTTTGTATATGATAATAAATTTAGTTTGTTTAGTAGATTTTATCTACTTTTTCTTTGTTAAAAAATTATGATATAATATGAAAGGCATAAAAAAGGAAGTGAATAAAATGACAAATTTAGAAAAAGTAAATATTAATTGCTTGATACCGATTTAGTAAACCCCTTTGCGAAATCCTTATAAATAAAGGGATTGTGAGATTTTAAATCTTGCACATTTTCTCAAATAAACTGCAAAAATGAACTAAATAAGTAAATTTTATTAAAAAATAGGGTAAAAATTTTTAGTTGATACCGCA
>CALWAK010000064.1 GCA_944373095.1 uncultured Bacilli bacterium | reverse complement strand
ATTATACCAAATATATGGAGGAATATGAAAAAAAATATTATAGCTATAATAATTATTATTAGTTTATTTTACTATGTATTAACAAATAACACTTTAATTTCTAATAATTTAATTAGTAGTATTAATTTATTCTATTATAAAGTATTTCCTAATCTTTTTATTTTTATAATACTATCAAAATTATTAATAAATTATAATTTTCCATATTATATTTATAAGCTATTTAAATCTAGCTATTTATATATTTTTCTAATAGGATTATTTTCAACTACTCCTACTAATACTTATATTATAAAAAATATATATCAAAAAAAACTTATTAATAGTAATACTGCTACTATATATATCATGTCTTCTTTTTTTCTTAATCCTCTATTTTTATACTCTATTTTAAATAATATATTTAATTATAAAATAGCACTAAAATTAATTATGATAAGTTATTTAACAAACATAATACTTTATTTATTGTTTAAAAATAATGATAAAATTATTCCTATAAAAACTAGAGAAGAAAAACTAAGTGATTGTTTAATAGATATAATAAAAGATATTTTTCCAATATCATTTAATATATTAGCTATGATTATAATATTTTCTTTAATAAGTATATTTTTACCTAATAGATTAATTGCATTAAAAGGTATATTAGAAGTTACAAATGGATTAAACCTTTTACTTCAAAGTAATTATTCTAATTTAGTTAAGGAAGTTTTAGCGTTAATATATATAAACTTTGGAGGAATATGTCTTCTTATGCAAGTAAAAAGTGTCATCAAGGACACTTTAATAAACTTTAATGATTATGTATTATCTAGATTTTATGCATGTATTATTTCTAGCATTCTTTTTCTTGTAATTCATTTTTTAACTTCTTTATTTCTTTAGATATTTTGGTATTTAAAGAAGCTTCAAGAGTATACCAGCCTTTTTCATATGCTAAGTAAAATAAATCTTTAGTAATTTTACTTATCTTGGTAAACTGATTCATATACTCCTCATACAAAAAAGGACTACTTGCTTCATTTAAAGCATAAGAGTAATTTACAGTCATATTTTTCATACTGCTTATTACATCATATAAAATAAATTTACTATCCACTACTCTTCACCGCTTTCTAATAATTTTATTAACCTTTTTGAATTATTTTCTACTAAATCTAAAGTACTATTTAGAAGGCTTAATAAGGCCTCATCTGTTTCTTCTTCAATATAATGATTTAATTTATGAATCATTGTATTATTCCAATTAAACATATCACTAATATATGATAAATCTTTACTTGATATCATATTAGGAGTCTTTTTCATTTTATCACCTTCCCAATATTATTATTTGCAAATAAAGGTATTTTACTATGTTAATATTTGGTAAAATACTAAAAATGTGATATTATTATTTTGGTGGTAAAATGAAAAAGAAAGTATTTATAATAATAGGTATAATTTTAATAATTGTAATTATTGGTTTACTATATTTTAAATTTTTTATAAAAAAAGAAGATAATAGTAAAGTCTATGAAATAAATATGACTAAATTACAAGAAAAAATAGATAATAAAGATACTTTTATTTTAGTAATGATTCAAACAGGTTGCGTTCATTGTGCATCATATGTTCCTACCCTAAAAGAAGTATCAAATGAATATAATGTTGAATTTTATACCCTAAATCGTAGCAATTTAACTGCTGAAGAATATACTAATTTAAAAAAGATTGCCAGTGCTAATTCTACACCTACAACTGTATTTATTGTTAATGGCGAAGAAAAAACAACACTAAATAGATTAGTTGGTAATGTTCCAAAAGATCGTTTGATCGAAAAACTAATTAGTGAGGGATACATTAATGAATAAATTATTAAATTTTATTAAAGGTATAATAGGTATTTTACTATTTTATGGAATACAAATTGGTTTTCAATTAATATTTTATAGTATACTTATAAAGAAAAATAACATTATTAACAATATTTTATTCATAATAATGGAATTAATAATGGTAATAGTATTTACTCTTATGAATTTAAAAAAATTAAAACATGATTACCATGATTTTGAAGCCAATTACAAAGAATACCTAAAAATTGGTATAAAATATTGGTTCATAGGTTTTATAATCATGGGTATTTCTAATCTAATAATTAGTAATTTTATAACTAATAATATAGCTGCTAACGAAGAAACAAATAGAATGTTATTATTAAATTATCCTATTTATTCTGTTTTAGCTATGACTATCATGGGCCCTTATGTTGAAGAATTAGTATTTAGAGCAAATTTTAAAGAAGCATTTAATAAACATTTATTTATTATATTTACAACTCTTTTATTTGCTGGCGTTCATGTTTTCAATGGTTTTAATAGCATAACTGACTTAGTATACTTTATTCCTTATGGTTCTTTAGCATTTTTCTTTGCACTAACTTATGTAAAAACAAATAATATATTTACTACTATAGTAATTCATACTTTTCATAATACTTTATCTGTTATGATGTTAATATTATATTATTCATTAGGAGTATAAGATGAACAATGAAAACAAAAAATTTAATATTAAATCATTAATTAAATTTTTAATATTAGGAAGTATAATTATTTTGTTTTATGCAAGATTTATAGGTACAAATGGATTAATAATAAATGAATATGCTATTACTGATTCTAACTTACCAGCATCATTTAATGGTCTTAAAATTATACATTTAAGTGATATACATTATGGTACAACTATAAATAAGAAGAATTTAGAAAAAATTATTAGTGAAGTAAATAACATAAAACCAGATATAATAGTATTTACAGGGGACTTATATGACGAATCATTAAATCTTAATGATGAGGTAAAAAATGAATTAATTAATACATTAAAAAAGCTAGAGGCTACTATTGGTAAATATGCTGTTATTGGTAATCATGATTATTGTAATAATCTTTATGAAGAAATAATAACTAATTCTGATTTTATATATTTAAAAAATGATAGTAAAATAATATATAATAAAGATAATGAAGCTGTAGAAATTATTGGATTTGATGATGCTATAAAAGGTAATGTTAACTATAATATAAGCTTAAGTGATAATTATAAAATTGCATTAATGCATGAACCAGATGAAATTGATAAACTTACTTCTCTTAATATTAATTTAGTATTAGCAGGGCACTCACATGGCGGCCAAATTAGAATACCAATTATTGGTTCATTGTATACACCAAATGGTGCTAAAAAATATACTAATGAATATTACAATGTATCTAATACTAATATGTATATATCATATGGTTTAGGTACAAGTATTTTAAAATTACGATTTTTTACTAAACCTTCTATTAATCTTTATAGACTATATAACGCTCAAATGAAAAATTAAATGTCAAATTAATTAAATAATTTGAATTGCAAGAGAAAATGGGAGATAAGTTATTAATT
>CALWAK010000063.1 GCA_944373095.1 uncultured Bacilli bacterium | reverse complement strand
CTCCTGTAAATTACAGGTTACAATCCTATAATTAGAAACTATTTATAAACTGTCCAACTTTTGGGGTTCAGTTCAATGCTAGTGGATATTTATTATATAAACATAGCTAAGAATGTTGCTAATACTCCTAAAACCATAATTATTAACATTACCCAAGTGGCAATTTTTCTAGTTTTCTTTGACATATTTAATACACCTTTCTAAATTCAAACTAATTTTATCATAAAATATTATAAAAGCCAATATACTTATCGTAGGTGATACTAATTGAAATATATAAGAAGAAATAGAAATAGTATTATATTTTTTAGTATTGTATTAGTTATTAGTATTATAAGTGGTATCTTGCTTGGCAAATTACAATCAGATAGTTTTAAAAATATTTTTTTAGATAATGTATCTATATTAAAGAATAGTTTATTAAATAATAAAGCAAATAATATTTTAAGTCATATTATAATATTAAGTATATTATTAATAACTAATTCTTTTATATTAACTTATATTCTTAGTATAATTTATTTATTCTATAATGGTCTTAGTATAGGATTAAGTATTTATTTATTAACAATTAGTTTTGGAATAAAAGGTTTATTATTTAGTATAATATATAATATAGTATTTAAATTATTATTTATAATTCTATTATGTTTTTTCTTACTTAAAGGATTCTTAATTAGTAAACAAATAATTTATTATTTCTTTTATAATAAATTGTCTTTAAAAAAATATATCAAAAAGAATTATTTAGTATCATTATCGATTATTACATTTATATTTATTATTGATATTATATATCACTTTAATAGTTCTAATATTGTTAATCATTTATTAAGTATCTGTGGACTTTAATAAATTAATTTGATAAAATGATTTTTAGAAGAAGTGGTATTATGAAAACAGTTGTAGTTGGAATGAGTGGGGGAGTTGACTCTTCAGTAGCAGCATATTTATTAAAAAAAGAGGGCTATAATGTAATAGGCCTTTTTATGCGTAATTGGGATGCAGCTTTAAATAATGATATTGAAGGTAATCCAACATTTGGTGGTGAAATTTGTCCTCAAGAACAGGATTATAATGATGCTTTAAAGGTATGTGAACAATTAAATATTCCTTTACATAGAATTGATTTTATAAAAGAATATTGGGATAATGTTTTTACTTATTTTTTAAATGAATTAAAATTAGGAAGAACACCTAATCCAGATTTAATGTGTAATAAGTATATTAAATTTGATTTATTTATTAAAGAAGCTATTAGATTAGGTGCTGATTATATAGCTACAGGTCATTATGCTAGAATGGAAAATGGCAAGTTATTAAGAGGAATTGACTCTAATAAGGATCAAACGTATTTTTTAGCCCAAGTAGCAAAAGAACATTTTAAAAATGTATTATTTCCTGTTGGTAATTTAACCAAACCTGAGGTGCGTCAAATTGCCTTAGAACTTAATTTAGAAACGGCTAAGAAAAAAGATTCAACTGGTATTTGTTTTATTGGGGAACGTAATTATCAAAAATTTATTCAAAATTATTTAAAACCAAATCCTGGTAACATAGTAGATGTTGAAACTAATAAAGTAATTGGGCGTCATACTGGTTTAATGAATTACACAATTGGTCAAAGAAGAAATGTTGGTATTTCTGGAAACTTAGAAAGACATTATGTATGTGGTAAAGATGTTTTAAATAACATTTTATATGTAGCTTTTGGAGATGATACAAAATATTTAGAGAGTGATGAATGTATAATTGATAATATTAATTTTATATCTGATAAAAGGCCTGTAAAATGTAGTGTTAAATTTAGATATCGTAGTGAAGATATTGAAGTAAATTTAGAATATATTAGTGATACTGAAATTGCTGTAAAGTACCCAAATAGAGCTAAATCGGTAACTCCAGGACAAGCATGTGTTTTATATTTAGCTGATGAATGCTTAGGTTCTGGTATTATTAAAACCGTTAAAAAAAATGGTAAAAAATTATGGTACTTATAGGTTATCATTTACTTGACATGTAAAGTGAAAATGCTATAATAAATATATACCGTATGAAAGGTGGCTAAGGCCAATGAAAAAATTAAATGATTTATTTCAAGAGTTAGGAATTTCCAAAGTTAGACTTGCAAAATATTTAGGTGTTTCTAGACAAATGGTCTATAATTATTTAGAATTAGATGATATTAATAAATGGCCTAAAGAGAAAAAAATATTATTATGTAAATTACTTGATTTAGATATTGAAAATAGTAATAGTTCAATTGATAAAATAAAAGTAACAACAGATTATTTAATGAATGTTGAATCTAAACTAAATCAAAGTGTTAAAAATAACTTAGTAAATGAAACTTATATAGATATGAAAGGGTTGAGTAGGGAATCTCAACAATTAATAGCAGATATTACTTGCCTTCTAAAAGAAAAATTGTTAAATGAAAAAGGTAAAGAAGATTTTCATGCAATTAAATACTTATATCATGTATTGCAATCACTAGATAATGTTCCTGAGATAAAATATATGTTTGCTTATATGAGTAAAACGACAGGGTTTACAAATCCAAATGAATATAAATTTCATGAAGATCGTCAATTTATATTTGAAGGAATATTATACTCTGCCCTAACTTTATATAATAATGGGGGAGCAAGTCGTAGTAAACTTCAAGAATCACATAAACGTTGGGTACAGGATATTGAAGCTAAAAAAGAAGAAAAGTTATCTCGTACACAACAGTTAAATACAATTAGAATTCAAGCATTAAAAGAACTTAATTATACAGAAATTAATCCAAGTAATGCTACAGAAGTTTTTGAAAAAATTGCAGAAATTCAATCTCGTAAAGTATAATAAACTTAATTTTAAGCAATCGAACATTAATTAGATGGATAATTATACATTTAATTGATTAAATTTTATAAATTTTTAATCTTACATAATATATATTATGTTAACCGAGATAAATTTAAAAAAATATATTAAGATAATAATATTAATAAAGATGTAATTAAGCCATATAACATACATCTTTTTTCTTTATATTTTAATGTTTCTGGTAATATTTCTGATAAACTTATAAAGATCATTAAACAACCAATAAAATATAAAATAAAACTTAATATATAGTTATTAATATAATTTTTTAAAAATATTAAAGTTAATAAAGCACCAATAAATTCTGCCATACCTGATATAAAAGTATATAATAAAGCTTTTTTACGGCTATTAGTACCATAATATATAGGTACTGCTATACTTATTCCTTCTGGTAAGTTATGAAATGCTATTCCCATAGCTAATTTAATACCAAGTGAAGTATTTGTTATACTTGATGCAAATGTAGCAATTCCTTCTGGTAAATTATGAATAAATAGGCTTATAGCGTTTAATATCCCTACTCTACATAAACTAGATTCTTCACTAATAAATAATTTAGATACATATATCAATAATATAGTTATTATAGGAATTATTATTAAAGAAAATATACCTATAAACATATTATTATTTTTTAATATA
>CALWAK010000062.1 GCA_944373095.1 uncultured Bacilli bacterium | reverse complement strand
CGTAATATATAGTTACTTTTTTCATTTTCATTACTATGTTCTATCTTTTTAATAATTAAGCCATTATAATTAACTTCATTTTCAAAACATATTATATCATTTTCTACACTTTTATCTTTTTTTAGCCTTAATTTACCATATTCTTTTATTATTATTACATTATTAGGTAAATTAATACTCCCATTTGGCTTATTAGAGTTAATCATTTTTTTTATTTCATTAATATTTTTATTTGTAACCAAATATAAATTATTTTTATAAATTTTATGTAATATTTCTTCAATAACTCTTTGTTTTATAATATCTTCTAAAGCATTAAATTTAAATAAATTTAATTCTTCATTAATATAAATATCATTTAAAACACTATTTGTATAAGCACTTAAAAAATCATCAATATTTTTTATTAGCCCACTAAATTCTAAAAATTTTTTATGAACATCCGCATTTTCTTTTTTTAATTCAGGTAAAATATGATGTCTAATTCTATTACGTGTATTAAAATCTAAATCATTAGTTTCATCTATACAATAATCTATACTATTTATTTTTAAGTAATTTAATATTTCATCTTTTGTCATATATAAAAGTGGTCTTACAAGTTTATAACCTTCTTTATTAGATATAAAATCAATACCACGATAACCTTTAAATGCCGCACCTCTAATTAAACGCATTATAATAGTTTCAATTAAATCATCACCATGATGTGCTGTAAATAAGTATTTCGCATTATACTTTTTAATTAAAGACTCAAAAAAATCATATCTTATTTTTCTAGCTTCAGCCTCAAAATTTCCCTTTAATTTATCAATTTTATATTTTTCAAATATATATTTTTTTTCTAATGCAAAACGTCTTACAAACTCTTCATCTTTATTTGCGGTATCTCTAACATTATGGTTAACATGGGCCACAATAATCTTTAAACTTATTCCAATAACACTCACATCTAAGAAAGATAACAAACACATAGAATCAGGTCCACCAGAAACACCTACAACAATAGCATCTCCATCTTTTAAAATTTTTTTTAATAAGCAAATAGATTCTTGCATATATCTCTTCCTTCAATTGCTATTCTACATAAAAACATTACTTTTATCAAGCCTTTTTAATTTTGTTTCGATACTCTTTATTAACATATACAGTTTCATAAGAATTATTTACACTTATAAAAGCATTATTATCTATCTCTAACACATGCAATCTTATTTCATAATAGTATTCTCTTTTTATAGATACCATTAATAAATTAAACCTTGTCAAAGTGTATCCACCCATAACAGGAAATAAAGTAATTCCATAACCATAATGTTTTATTAAATAGTTTTTAATTTCTTCATTTTTATTAGAAATTATAAACATAACTTTATCATCATTTATTCCCAACATAAATTTATTTGAATAAATACCCATACATATTAATATTATTAAAGCATAAATCATATGCTCTATTCCAAAAACTAATGCACAAGATATAACAATTAATCCATCTATAAATATTATTGCTTTATCCATAGATACTTTTAAATATCTAACTATTATTGATTCAATAATATCAGTTCCTCCAGTAGTAAAACCACTTTTAAATATCAAACCTAATGAAAATCCATATAAAAAACCGCCAACTAAACATTTTATTAAAATATCCACTTCATTAATAGAAATCATATTAATTAATGGAGCAGTTAATTTTATAAACAATGGAAACAAAATAGAACCTAATATACTTCTTAAAGTATCTTTATAACCTAATAGCAAAAAAGAAAGTAAAATTAAAATTATATTTACTATTAACATAAAAATAAATTTATCTATGTTAAATAATTTATTTATTATAAGAGATAAACCGCTAACACCAGAGGCTGCTAAATTATCAGGTACAAAAAACACATTAAAAACTATGGCCGCTAAAAATACGCCTAATAAAAACTCAACATACTTTTTTATAATTAACACCCCTTTAATACTGATTTTATAATTTCTAAAATTTCTCCATCTAAAACCTTAAAAGCTTGACTTGTTTCATAACCACTTCGTAAATCTTTAACTAAAGTATAAGGCTCTAAAACATAATTTCTTATTTGACTTCCAAAATTTATACTACTTACAATACCTTTAACTTTATTTAATTCTTCATTCTTTTTCTCTAATTCTAATTGATATAATTTAGATTTTAACATTTCAATAGCGCGCATTTTATTTAAGAGCTGAGATCTTTCAACTTGACAGCTTACTACTATTTTGCTAGGTAAATGAGTAATTCTAACAGCAGAATCACTAGTATTAACTGATTGACCACCAGCCCCACTACTGTGAAAAACGTCTATTTTTAAATCATTTTCTTTAATCTCAATGTCTCCTACTTTTTCAAATTCAGGAATTACACTAACTGAAGCAAAAGAAGTGTGTCTTCTTTTATTCGCATCAAATGGAGATATTCTAACTAATCTATGCACACCATTTTCACCTTTAAAATATCCATAAGGATAATACCCTGATATTTTTAAAGTAGCAGATTTTACCCCTGCTTCTTCACCTTTTTGATAATCTATAATTTCATATTTGTAATTATTTTTTTCACAAAATCTTTCATACATTCTAAGAAGCATTCCTGCCCAATCATTAGCTTCTGTTCCACCGGCACCTGGATGAATTTCTAAAAAACAATTTAACGAATCATATTCCCCAGACAATAAAGTATTAATTTCTAATTCTTTTATATCATTATCTAATTTTTTCAAATTAAGAATAACTTCATCTAATAAGCTATTATCATTATCTAATATAGGAATTATTTCTTGTAATGATTTTAAATCTACATTTATTTTTTTGTATAAAGATATATCTTTTTTTAAATTAGATAATTCTTGATTAGCTTTATTAGCTTTATCTAAATCATTCCAAAATCCATCTTCTTGCATTTTACTTTCTAAATCTAGGATTGTTTTTTCTTTCTTATCTAAGTCAAAGAGACCTCCTAATAGAATTCATTTTTTCATCTAATAAATTAATTTTATTATTTATTTCTTGTAAATCCATAATATACCTCAATAAAAGTATATCATAAAAAAATAAGTCCTTAAACTTATTTCTTTTTTACTATTAAATTTCTTTTAAGTTGTCCTAAAGTTTTTATTTCCGTATCAGAAGCATTACTAACTATTTCAATTAATTTATCAAAATAAATTGAAAAGTCATCTAAATTACCATTTTCATAATCTTTCTCTAATTTTACCAATCTATAATCTTCTAAATATAATTTTCTATACATTCCTTTTATAATTTCAATATCTTCTGGCAATGGATAATCTGCATTGGCCCATATTTTTTTTAATAACATATTTTTTACTGACAAAAAAATATTGTACATTGTATCTATATAAGCTTCATTTGGTGAAACATTTTTATCATGATAACTATAATCTAAATCAATTAATACAAGTTTCCCATCATATAATATATTTCTTCCATAAATATCATTTGGTATAATACCACTTTTACAAATGTTCATAACAGTCTGACGCAACAAATTTACATTATTAAATAATTCAATAATATTTATATTATCATCCAACTCATTCAATGGTTTACCATTTATTTTTAAAGATACATATCCATAAAATAAGTAATTAGATTTAAATATATATACTGGTTTATTATATAATGGAACATTCTCTAACTTACTTAATTCTAAAATCATATTAAAAAGATACATATTAGAAGAAATGCGTAAATTTTGATATCCTCTATTAAAAAGATTACCTTTATTCAATAATTTAAAATAATAATTTTTCCCAAATTCATAAATTTGACTAGTAGTCCCATGAAATGGTGTAACAGTATATTCTAAAATTAATTTATCTATATTGTTTGCTTTAATAATCATAAAATCACCAGACAGTTTGCTTATAATAACACAAAAAGAACAAAATAACAAATTATACTTATTATATTGTTACAATGCTATTTAAATAACCTTTTTATTATACAAA
>CALWAK010000061.1 GCA_944373095.1 uncultured Bacilli bacterium | reverse complement strand
CATTTTACTACCACCACATTTATTCCTTACATATATATTAACATAAAAAACGCATAATTTCTCATGCGTTTATCCTGTAATTTTAACCCATAAATAATTTTAACCCATAAAAAAATAGATAATATTTATCCATTTTTTTAATTACTTGGTGATCTTATAATAGGTAGATTCTACATCACTATTTAATTTTAATAATATTTCATACTTAGTATAGCCTGAATTTTTTAATACTTCATTTAGTATTTCACCTTTATTTAACCAATTTTTAATACATAAGATGAATTCATTACTATTATTTAATTTTTCATTATCTAATAAATTAAAATCATGAATATTTTTATTTAAAATTAAAGATTCTTTATAAGTAGCAAATTCTGGCATCGAATTTAAATGCGTAAAATAATTATCATAAATATATACAAAGTAATCATCTTGATAATTATTTGCTAAGTCCATTACTTTACTATAATCTTTATATAAATAAGTTGGAGTACTATTTATTAAACCATTTATAGTTAGTAATATACTTACAATAAATGTTATACTAAATAAAACTTTTTTATTTTTAAATATAAATGATAATAAATAAAATATACTAATAGCAATAGCAGGAAATAATAACATAATATATCTTGATGTATAATTTTCACCTAGAAAAGGTGCTATTTTAGAGACAACAGTAATAAATAAGATAATTGGTAAGATAAATAATAACATTATTTTTTTATCTAGATTACTAACTTTAGGTAGTTCTTTTTTAACAATTTTATATCCTATAATTAATGCTAAAAGAATAATAAATATTAGGAGAAAATTTTGTAAACTAAATAATTTATTTATTTGTTCAAAATAATAAGACATGTTTTCTAAAAATGTATTAGTTTTATTATCAGAGCCACCTAAACCACGATAAGAAAAGAAGATATCTTCGATACTAAATGGATAAAATATAATACCTATTAATGCACTTATAACATGTAATTTAGTAAAATTAAATAATTTTTTAAATTCTTTTTTATAAAGCAAATATATAGATATTAATAAGTATATTAAAACTATATAAATACAAAAGTAATACTGGGTTAAAAAACCAAATAATATAGTTAGAATAAATAATATTTTATTTTTAATTTTATAATCATCTTTAATAAATTTTATTATAAAGTATAAATATAAAGTACTAAAGAAAGTAACCATCATATACATTCGTTGAAACATTACAGTACTAATAGCACCCATACTAGCACCATATAAAATCATTGTTGGTATTGTAAGTTCTTTATGTTTTAATTTTTCTAATATTTTTTTAATAATAATTAATGTACCTATAAAAAAGATTAAATTTAAAGTAAATATAATATATTTAGAAAATTGATTATAAAATATGGTAGATATAAAATGGACTAAAAAATAAAATAGGGGAGGATGAACATCATTAGCTTGATTTATATATACTGATGCATAATTAAATATATCTTCTTTTTGAATAGCTAAGTATTCTAAGGCACTTTCTTTAGGTCTAAATATAGGTATTTCTTTGGCTAATTCTGCATCTTTAGTAAATTTATTAGGATTTAGTAAAAAATTATATAAATTATTAGCTTGTTCAAATAAATTTCCTTTTAATACTTGATTATATAAAATATCTTGTCTAGCCTCTGCATAACCAAAACTTCGATAAACATTATCATATTTATAGTTACTAGAACCATAAGAAAATATTTCATCTTCATGAAAACCTTGTTTTTGATTAATGAAATAAAACATTATTCCACATAAAATAATAATTGTTAATAATACATATTTATTTTTTTTAATATATTCTTTCATAATAATTACCCATTTAATTGTATCATAATTTTAACAATATTTTTACAAATAAATAAAATATAATGATATAATTTATTTAGGAAGTTTAGAGGTATTTATGAAGTATGTTAAAAAAATAAAAGAAAAGTATAAAATAACTAAAAAGAAATCTTTATTAGTTTATTTTATTTTAAGATTTTTAGTTATTTTATGTATGATATTGCAAATAATAAGAGGTGATCTAAATAATGCGTTTTTATGTTTATTATCACTAATATTATTTACTGTTCCAAGTTTAATTGAAGATAAACTTAATATTGGAATACCTACATTATTAGAATCAATTGTGTATGTTTTTATCTTTTCAGCTGAAATTTTAGGAGAAATAAATAATTTTTATGGTAATATTCCTTACTGGGATACAATGTTACATACAATAAATGGCTTTTTAGCTGCAGGAGTTGGTTTTTCTTTAGTAGACCTATTAAATAAAAATAGTAAGAATATTAATCTGTCTCCTTTATATGTTGCGATTGTAGCTTTTTGTTTTTCAATGACAATTGGGGTATTATGGGAATTTTATGAATATGGTATGGATAGATATTTTAAACTTGATATGCAAAAAGATAGAATTGTAGATGTGATATCAACTGTTGAATTAGATCCTGATAAAAGTAATAAAGCTATTGTAGTTGATAATATAAAAGAAACACATATAATTACTGATGATGGGACAGTAATTATTAATGGTGGCTATTTAGATGTAGGTATTATTGATACTATGAAAGATTTAATTGTAAATTTTATTGGAGCAGTATCTTTTAGTACTATTGGTTATTTATATATATTAAATAGAGATAAATATAAGTTTGCAGTTAATTTTATACCTTATAAGAAATAGGAGATTTTATGTGTACATGTATTAATTTAAAAACTGAAGATTGTTATTTTGGGAGAAATTTAGATTTAGAATATGGGTTTAATGAAAAAGTAATTATTACTCCTAAAAATTATAAATTAAAAAATAATTTAGTTATTAAAAATGCTATAATTGGTATGGCTTCGGTAGTAGATGATTATCCTTTATATGCGGATGCTGTTAATGAGTATGGCTTAGCTATGGCGGGACTATATTTTCCTAAAAATGCGTGTTATAAAAAAGTTGATCCTTCTAAAATTAATATTGCTTCTTATGAGTTAATACCATATATTTTAGGAAATTTTAAAAGTGTTAAAGAATTAAAAAATATTATTTATGATTTAAATATTACAAATGAAGCATTTAATGAAAAATTACCTGTTCCTGATTTACACTGGATGATAAGTGATTGCAATGATTGTATTGTAATTGAACAAGTAAAAGATGGATTAAAAGTTTATGAAAATAATATAGGTGTCTTAACAAATAATCCAGAATTTCCATATCATATAACTAATCTAAATAATTATATAAATTTAAGTCCTAAAAATAGAGAGAATACTTTTTCTAATAAGATAAATTTATATAATTATGGACAAGGTATGGGTGCAATTGGACTACCTGGTGATAATTCCCCAACTTCAAGATTTGTAAGAGCCGCATTTAATAAATTAAATTCGGTATGTAATGATGATGAAGAATCATCAGTAACCCAATTTTTTCATATTTTAGATTCCGTTTTAATGACAAGAGGTAGTGTTATAACTGATACTAATAGATACGATATTACAACATATTCTTCATGTATGAATATTTCTAAAGGTATTTATTATTATAAAACTTATAATAATACTAGGATAAATGCTATTAAATTAGATGAAAAAAGTATACTTGCTAAAGAATTAGTAGTATACGATTTAATTGATAAACAAAGCTTTAATTTTATTTAAAGTTTTTTTAGGTTGCGGACGTTGTCCGCCGCATGATATTATAATAGAAATAGTAATTTATTATTTGGAGGTAATTATGGAAAAGAAAAAAATAGTATGTTTATGTATTATAGCGGTAATAATTGTGGCAATTATAAGTTATTTTATAGGGTACAAGAGAGCTTATGATGATTTTGAAAAAAACTTAGATAATCATAAGGTATCATATCAAACTTTTTATGCAACAATTACGGATATAAGAGATACTAATTTTACAATAGATAATATAGCATTAACAGTAAAAGGCTTAGATATAAACGATATAAACTTTCGTGGAAATTTTGAGTTTATAATTACAGAGGCTACTGAATTAGAATGGCGACATACTAAAATAAATGCTGATGAGCTAGAAGTAGGAGATAATATATCAATTATATTTACTGGTAGTATACAAGAAACAGAACCAGCAGAAATAAATGATGTGATTAAAATACAGTTATTAGATGATGAGAAATAGTAATTTATCGAGGAGGTATTTGTAATGAAAAATAAAAAAATTGGTATAGGTTCATTGTCATTGTTACTA
>CALWAK010000060.1 GCA_944373095.1 uncultured Bacilli bacterium | reverse complement strand
GTAAGATGTCATAAGTGTTACTACATGCGTTTATTATCTACAGCTAATAAAGCAAAAGAATTAAGTTATGATTATTTTGCAACTACTTTAACGGTTAGTCCTTATAAAAATAGTCAAGTTTTAAATAAGATAGGTAAAGTTATTGAAAATAAAGTAGGTATTAAATATTTATATAGTGATTTTAAAAAAAATAATGGATATAAAAAATCTATTGAATTATCTAAAGAATATAATTTATATCGTCAAAATTATTGTGGTTGTATTTATTCTAAACAAGAAAAATAATATTTTGGTATCTTTTGTCGAAAGTATGTAATATAAATGAATAATTTGTTATATTAAATATGGTGATGATATGAATATGGTATATGATGATGACACTTTATATATTACAATAAACGAGAAAGTTAATGAGTTTTTATATAACAAACTAAGAAAAAGAGTTTTTACGATAATAAGTGACTATGCTATAGAAAAAATTGTTTTAAATTTAGTTTCTGATGATAAAAATAATTTATTAGTTGAAGAATTTATTAATGAGTTTAATAATAAATATAATGCTAATATCTTAGTAAAGTGACAAGTTTTGTCAAATTTTAGAGATTTGCTTGTTATATTACTGATAATATGATATATTAAAATTGCCAAAGGTAAATGTAATTTGACTAACATAAAACCGAGTAAGTGATTATAAGGGAATCTAATTGGTATGTGGTGTTGAAGACCTAGTTTACTAGGGATCCTAAAGCATATCATGTGATACCCACCTGCAAGTAGCGGGCTTTTATCACAGCAAATTACCCTTTGGTTTTTATTTGGAGTAAAATATGAATGAGTTTTCAAGAATGTTTAAATTAATTAGTGAAGAAGATTTTAAAAAAATACAAAATACAAAAATATTATTAGTAGGTATTGGCGGAGTAGGTGGTAGTTGCTTAGAAAACCTAGTAAGATGTGGTTTTACTAATATAACTATTGTAGATAATGATATAGTAGATATTACTAATTTAAATAGACAGATAATATCTTTACATAGTAATATAAGTTTAAAAAAAGTAGAAGTTGCTAAAAAAAGAATGTTAGATATAAATCCTTTAGTAAATATAAATATTTTAGATAAATTTTTATTAAAAGAAGATATTATTAATTTAGATACAGATTTTAATTATATTATAGATTGTTGTGATACGTTAACTACTAAATTAGAACTAGTTTTGTTCGCTAATAAATATAATATAAATATAATAAGTTCTTGTGGTACTGGTAATAGGATGGATCCTACAAAATTGATAATTACAGATATATATAAGACTAATAATGATCCATTAGCTAAAAGATTTAGAAAAGTACTAAGAGATAATAATATTAAAAAATTAACAGTTGTATGTTCAAGTGAGATACCTAAAAAAACTAACGATGTCGTAGGATCTATTTCAATGGTACCCAATACTGCTGGTTGTTATTTAGCATATTATGTATTTAATAACACATTAAAACCTAACATTTAGTTAGGTTTTTTCATATTATCATGACCATAATTCAAATTATCTTCATATTTATTATGTTTAGGAGTATAGTATTTTTTATTTTTTATATTATCTGGTAAATATTGTTGTTCTACCCAAGATTTAGGATAATTATGAGGATATTTATATGTTTTTGAACTTGTTTTAATATGATCTGGAACATTACCAGTATTACCCATTCTTATATCATTTAAGGCTAAATCTAGAGCAACATGAGCAGAATTTGATTTAGGAGATAGAGCCATTTCACATACTACCGTACCTAAAGGTATTCTAGCTTCAGGAAGGCCAACTAATTCAGCTGCATGTATTGCTGCCATAACCTTAGGACCAATAGAAGGGTTAGCTAAGCCAATATCTTCATAGGCAATTACACTTAATCTACGATATATAGAATCTAAGTCTTCAGCTTCAATTAACCTGGCTAGATAATGCAAAGAGGCATCAACATCAGAACCTCTAATTGATTTTTGTAATGCAGATAAGACATCATAATGACCATCTTCATTTTTATCATGAAAAAATACTGGTTTAGAATTAATAGTTTTTAATAACTCTAGTGTTACTTGTTTATTTTCTGAACAACTACTTGCAATATCTAATAAATTTATTGCACTTCTAAAATCACCGGAAGAAGAATTAGCCATAAATTCTAGAGCATCATTAGTTACTTTTATATTTTCATTTTTAGCTATTTTAATTAGTCCACTAATTATTTCTTTAGTAGTTAATTCATGAAGTTCAAATATTTGACAACGACTTCTAATAGCAGGATTAATCTTATGATATGGATTACTAGTAGTTAAACCAATTAAAATAAGTAATCCAGATTCAATATAAGGCAATAATATATCTTGTTTATCTTTATTCATCCGATGTATTTCATCAACTATAATAATCATTTGGCCATACATTTTAGCTTCTTCAATCGCAATATCAAAATCACTCTTATTGTTTACAGTAGCATTTAAGAAGCGATTAGGGATATCTAATTGTTTTGCTATTGCATTAGCAATAGAAGTCTTACCTATACCAGGTTTACCATAAAGAATAATTGAATACATTTTTTTATTTTGAATTAAATTACTAAGTATTTTTCCTTCACCAATTAAATGATTCTGGCCAATTACATCACTTAATTTATTAGGTCGATATTTATTTGCTAATAATTCCATCGATAATCACCGTTACAATTATATCAAAGAGTTGAATTTATGTAAAAATAATTCTATAATTAAGTTATGAAAGATAATAATAAATATATAATAAAATACTTAGATTATTTAGAATATGAAAGAAAGTTATCTAAAAATACTATTAAATCTTATCAAAATGATCTAAATAGTTTATATGAATATAATAAAAATATATTAAACTTAAATAATCAAGATATTAAAAATTTTATAAAAGTATCAGCTAATTTAAATACTAGAAGTTTAGCTCATCGTATAACAGTTATAAAATCTTTTTATAATTTTTTAATTAGTGAAGAAGTAATAAAAAATAATCCGTGTAGTGATATAAAAATGCCTAAATTACCTAGTAAATTACCTGAGTATTTAACCGAAGAAGAAGTAGATAAATTGTTAGATGTATCTTTAATTGATAAATATGCTTATCGAAATAAAGCTATGTTAGAATTATTATATGCTAGTGGAATCAGAGTATCTGAATTAATTAATTTAAAACTAAGTAATATTGATTTTGACTCTTGTATTATAAGAATAATGGGTAAGGGGAATAAGGAAAGAATTGTGCCTATAAATGATACTAGTATAAAGTATTTATATATATATATAACTGAGTACCGTAATCAAATTTTAAATAAAAAAGATAGTGACTATTTATTTATTAGTAATGCATTAAAACCAATTACTAGACAAGGATTCTTTAAAATAATAAAAAGTGAATGTATAAGAGCTGGTATAAAAAAGAATGTCTATCCGCATATATTAAGACATTCTTTTGCTACTCATTTACTTAATCATGGGGCTAATATACGAATTATTCAAGAATTATTAGGTCATGAAGATATATCAACTACGCAAATATATACTCATTTAAGTAATAAAGTAATAAAAAAAGACTACGAAGAATATCATCCTCGTAGTAAAACTAGTTAATAACTACATTTCGTTATTTCTAGCTTGTGAATTTGATTGATTACGACATTTTGAGTTGTTTTTTGCACTATTACGTGCATTATTTTTAGCAGAGCTTCTAGCACTATTTCTAGCGTTATTTTTAGCACTGTTTCTTGAATTATTCATAATTACCTCCTAATAGTATTATTAACCAAAAAAGATATATAATACTAAAATTTAATGGTAATAATTAGTAATTATAAACATATTATTTAATAGTGATTTTATGAATGCAAAAATGGCTTTAATTATCTCAACATTTGCGGGCTTATCTACTTGTTTAGGTATAATATTTACTTATATAAAAGTTAAAAATATTAATAAAATAATTACTTTTTCACTATCACTTGCTATGGGAGTTATGTTTTTAATAAGTATAAAAGAATTAATAATTGGTCCTAGTAGTTATATATTAAAAAATAATAATATATTTATAGGTATATTTTCTTTAATAATAATACCTATAATAACTATAATAGTAATATACTTATCTAAATTATTTATTAAAGAAGAATCTAGTTTATGTAGAGTAGGGATATTGAATGCTATAAGCTTATTTATTCATAATTTGCCAGAAGGTATAGCTACATTTGCATCAAGTATAACAAATACTTCACTTGGTATTAAATTAGCTATAGGAATTGCATTTCATAACTTACCAGAAGGAATAAGTATAGCAGTACCTATATATTATGGTACTAATAGCCGTAAAAAAGCTT
>CALWAK010000059.1 GCA_944373095.1 uncultured Bacilli bacterium | reverse complement strand
TCAAATTTATGTCTTTTTATATTAAATAAAAATAGTATTGGTAAATTATTCACCAACACTATTTATAATACAACCAAGAAAAAAGGACGTTAGTCTTTTTTTTAGTAGGAAATGAATTTATTTACTTGGTTGACTATAACTTTTAAAATTATTATAATATATCTAGTTTTTTAATGAAAAGAGGTAAATTATGATAACAAAACAAAAAGGTACTACTGATATATATGGTTTAAATGGGAAAAAATGGTTATATTTAAATAATTTAATTCAAGATATTTGTAGATCTTATAATTATGATTATATTAGAACTCCTATATTTGAAGCTACAGAATTATTTCATAGAGGTGTAGGAGAAACTACGGATATTGTAACTAAAGAAACTTATGATTTTAAAGATAGAGGAGATAGATCTATTACTTTAAGACCAGAAGGTACAGCCGGTGTAGTAAGAAGCTATATTGAAAATAAGATGTATGGTGATGCTACACAACCTGTTAAATTATTTTATAATGGAACAATGTACCGTTATGAAAGACCACAAAGTGGTAGAATGCGTGAATTAACCCAATTTGGTTGTGAAGTTCTAGGATGTGATGATCATTATATTGATGCTGAAGTTATATCTATTCCAGTTTTATTATTTAAGATGTTAGGACTTCGTAATATAAAGGTAAATATTAATACTTTAGGTGATGAAGAATCAAGAAATAATTATCGTGAAGCTCTAATTAATTATCTAAAACCACATATTAATGACTTATGTGAAGATTGTCAAAAAAGATTAGAAAAGAATCCTTTAAGAATATTAGATTGTAAAGTAGATGGTGAAAATGCTATTTTAAAAAATGCACCAACTATTCTAGATTATTTAAATGATTCTTCTAAAGAAAGATTTGAAAGTGTTAAACATTATTTAGAACTTATGGATATTGAGTATGAAGTAAATCCTAAAATAGTTAGAGGTTTAGATTATTATAATCATACTGTTTTTGAAATAGAAGCTACGGTAAAAGATTTTGGAGCTCAAAATGTTTTAGCAGGTGGTGGCCGATATAATAAGATGGTTGAAATGTTGGACGGCCCAAGTACTCCTGCGATTGGCTTTGCATGTGGCCTAGATAGATTAATGCTTGCAATTGAAAAAGAAGATATTGAACTTAATATCTTTAATCAAATAGATTGCTTTTTAATGTATGTATCTGATACTGAAAAAGATATGGCTGTTAAATTAGCAAATGACCTACGTTCTAATGGAATTATTTGTGATATGGAAAATATGGGCAGAAGTTTGAAAGCTCAGTTTAAACAAGCAGATCGCCTAAATTCTAAATTCTTACTTATTTTAAATGATACTGATTTAGAAAATAATGAAGTAACTGTTAAAGATAATGTTACTAAAGAAGAACAAAAAATAAATATAGATGAATTATTAGATTTTTTAAATGTAAATATATAGAGGGATGTTTATGAGTAAATTTACAAAAGAAATGGTAGATAGTTATGCTGATAAATTACTTATTGGGTTAACTAGTGAAGAAAATAAAATGGTACTTGATGAGTTTGATAAAATAGATAAAGATATGGAAATAGTAAGTAATATTCCTAACATAGAAAATGTTAAACCAATGACATATCCTTTAGAAGATTTAAAAAGTACTTTAAGAGAAGATATGGAAGAACCTTCTCCTGCTATTGAAGATTTATTAAGAAATGCTGGTAAAACAATGGGTAGAGAAATAGAAGTAGTAAAGGTGGTTTCATAATGAATTATATGTATTTAAGTATTGAAGAACTTCATGATTTATTAAAAAGTAATAAAATAACTTCTAGAGATTTAATTAATGAATCATTAATTAAATCTCATGAACTACAAGATAAATGTAATTGTTTTGCTACTATTTTGGATTATGCTAAAGAAAACGAGATAACAGATAATTATTTAAGTGGTATACCTTATGGCATTAAAGCTAATTACTCAACTAAAGATATCGAATCTACTGCATCATCAAATACTTTAACTGGTTATGTGCCTTTTTTTGATGCTACAGTAATTGAAAAATTAAAAAGTGCTGGTGCAGTTGCAACCAATAAGACTGCGATGGATGAGTTTGGAATGGGTGGTACTGGTACTACTGCTAATACGGGTATAATTCGTAATCCTTGGGATTTAAAAAGAATGTGTGCAGGTTCTTCAAGTGGTTCTGCTGCTGCTGTTAGTTATGGAGTATACCCTTATGCCCTAGGTTCTGATACAGGAGACTCTATTAGAAAACCAGCTGCTTATTGTGGTATAGTTGGCTATAAACCTACTTATGGTATGGTTTCTCGTTATGGGTTATTTCCATTCGCATCAAGTCTAGATCACTGTGGTGTTTTAACAAGAAATGTTAGGGATGCTGCAATCGTAGTTAATAATATTAAAGGTCTAGATAATAAAGATATGACTACTTGGGATTCAAGTAAAATAGATTTATTAAGTCATATAAATGATGATATATCAAGTAGAAAATTATGTTATATAAAAGAAATAGTCGATATTAATAATTATTCTAATCCAAGTGAAGAATTAAAAAGTCATTTAACTAACTTTATGGATAAAATAGAGTTAATTAGAAGTAAAGGAATAACTGTTGAAGAAGTATCTGTTGATAAAAAACTACTTGATGCTGTAGCATCAGTATATGTAATTATCTCTTGTTGTGAAGCTACAAGTAATATGTCTAATTTAACTGGTATTATTTATGGACCAAGAGGGGAAGGAAATAATATCTATGATATGATGAGGGATCATCGTACTAAAGGTTTTTCTCCATTAATAAAAAGAAGATTTGTTATTGGTTCTTATGCATTACAAAGAGAAAATCAAGAAAGATATTTTAATAATGCTAAAAGAGTTAGAAGATTAATTGTTGATATGTGGAAAGACTTATATAAAAAATATGATGCAGTAATATTACCAGTAGGTAGTGGTCCAGCTAAATATTTGGATGATAATTTAAATATTTTAAATGAATCATCTACTATCTTAGAAGAACATTTACAAATAGGTAATTTTGGAGGTTTCCCATCTATTACTATACCAGATGGTTTTATTAATGATTTACCAGTTGGACTAAATATAACATGTAATACTTATGAAGATGAAAAATTAATTAATATAGCAAATTATATTGAAAATTTAATGCCATATAAAAATCAAATAGCAAAGGAGAAAAAATAATGGAAGAATTAAAATTAGTAATTGGCTTAGAAATGCATTGTGAACTAAAAAGTAATTCGAAAGTTTTTTCTACGGCTAAAAACTCATATAGTGATACAGCTAATACTTATGTATCACCAGTAGATATGGCTTTTCCTGGAACATTACCAGTCTTAAATAAAAAATGTGTATATGATGCGATTAAAATGGCTAGTATTTTAAATTGTACGATTGCCGATGAAATGCTGTTTGATCGTAAGAATTATTACTATCCTGATTTACCTAAAGGGTATCAAATTACCCAATGCACTAAACCAGTTGGAATAAATGGGTATATTGATATTCCTTTAAATGATACAACATTTAGAGTAGAAATATCTGATATCCATCTAGAAGAAGATACAGCATCATTAGATCACTTTTCTAATATGTCTACTATCGACTATAATAGAGCAGGTGTCCCTCTTTTAGAATGTGTTACATCTCCTTGCTTACATTCTGCTGAGGAAGCCGTAGCGTTTTTAGAATACATGCGTAATATCTATCAATATACAGGTATATCTGATGCTGATACTAAAAAAGGCCAAATTAGATGTGATGTTAATGTTAACTTAAAAAATAGCAAAGGCGAGTATGTAACACCACGTGTTGAAATGAAGAATGTAAATTCATTTTCTAATGTTTATAATGCTATTAAATGTGAAGAAGAAAGACAAAAGGCATCTTATTTAAAAGATGGTGGAAAAGAATTAATTCAAGAAACAAGAAGATATGATGAAGAGACTAATACAACAATTGGTATGCGTCATAAAGAAGATGCTATTGACTATAAATACTTTATTGAACCTAACATACCACCATATCCTATATCAAAAGAATTAATTGATTCATTGAAAGAAGAAATACCTGTATTACCTTTAGAACGTAAATTAAATTATATAAATAATTATGGATTATCAAGTTATGATGCAGAAGTATTAATTAAAAATAAAGATGTATCAGATTACTTTAATGAATGTATTAAGCTTGGTATAGATCTTAAACTAGCATCTAACTGGGTTACTGTTAATATACTAAGTGAATTAAATAAATCTAATATAAGTATTAAAGATTTTTATATAACTCCTAATTTATTAAAAGTAATAATAGATAATATTACTAATAATACTATATCTAGTAAACAAGCTAAAGAGATATTTAATAAGTCTTTATTAGAAAAGAAAAATCCTATAGAATTTATTAATAATTATAAACAAATATCTAATAAAGAAGAATTAACTAATATAATTATAAATATAATAAATAATAATAAAGAACAAAAAGAATTATATTTAAATGGTAGAAGTAATTTATTTGATTACTTTGTAGGTCAAGTAATGAAAGAAACTAAAGGTAAAGCAAATCCTACTATAACTAAAGAAATATTATTAGAAGAATTAAATAAATAGGTACTAGAGCAGGATAAACGCATGAGAAATTATGCGTTTTTTATGTTAATATATATATAAGGAATAAAATGTGGTGGTAGTAAAAT
>CALWAK010000058.1 GCA_944373095.1 uncultured Bacilli bacterium | reverse complement strand
AGAATTATTAAAAATGTATCAAGAGTTTTATATAGGTATTAAATATATGGCACAAAGTAATTGTTTAATAGATGAAGATACAAATTTATTAAAAATGTATTTGGAATTATTAAATCATGTAACTGGTGATAGGTATCAATGTTTTCACAAACAATACTTTGATATACTATTACCAGAACAAAATAACTTAATTTATGAAAAATATGGAATTAATGCAAATGAATTAATTAATGGGTTGGAAGATTACAACAAATTTTTATCTACAGGATTAAATAACGCTATAAATTTAACCTTTAAATCTTTTGAAGATTTTCAAATTCATCAATATGAAAATATGGAAGAGTTTAGAAAATCAATAGAAAATATAGATGAGTTATCTAAAGCATTTGATACAATGTTTGGTCCAAGGCTTTTCAATTTTGGAGAAATTTCTAAATTTCCTACAAAGCTATTGGATGATTTATCATTTAATATAGGTGAAGAAAAAGAATTTGGTGCAAGTCCAGAACCCTATTTCCCTGATAAAGTTTTTCCAATAAATAAAAGACCATTGATAAAAATAGGAGATAGTTATTATTCTTTTTGGTCTAGAACATTGTATGATAAATTTTATAGAGTGTTATATAGAATAGTTACAGAGAAAGATGAAACAAAGAAACAAACTTGGAATAATAATCAAAAACTTGCAACTGAAATAAAAATTCCTAAGTTAATAAGTGAAAAATTTAAATTTACAAATTTTTACACAAATAATTATTATGATTTTGTTGAGAATGGAAATAAAAAAAGAACTGAAAACGATGCAATTATTTTATTTGAGAATAAAATTCTTATTGTTGAAATAAAAGCAGGAGCTATATCCAATTCTTCAATTTCTAACGATTTTAAATCATTTGAGAATAACTTTACCGATATATTTGATAAAGGCATTATACAGGGAGAAAGGTTAATTAATTTAATTTCTTCTCAAGAAATAATTATTTATGATGAAGATGGCAATGTTAAACTAAAAATCCCCAAAACAGAAAGTAAAAATATATTTGTAATTAATGTGACGATAGATGATTTGAATGAAATAACTGCGCATTTTGAGGATACTAAATATGCTACATATAGTAATACCCATAATTGTATTTGTATTTCTTTAAGTGATCTATTAGTGTATTTAGATTATTTTGAAGATAGGATCACATTCTTTCATTTTTTATCTAAAAGATGCAAATCAATGATTACCAAAAAGATTATGCTTAATGACGAATTAGACCATTTAGGTTTATATATTGAATATAACGATTACACAATGTATTCTTCTACATTAGAATCAGAAAGAATAGATTGGAATGGTTACAGATCAAAAATAGATGAGTATTATTGTAAAAAGTATAATTCTAGTGATGCTATTAAGCCAAAACAAAATTTACCAGCAAGAATAATTGAAATTATTGATTTTTTAAACAAAAATTATCAATATTATAATAATTCTATTGATATTGCATGTATGATATTAGATTTATCATTTGATACAAAGGAAGAACTGAATGCAAGAATAGAATTTTTAATAAGATCAAAAGATGAAAAAATACTATTTATGAAAGGAGAAGAAATAAATTATTCTTTTATTGTAAAAACGGAAAAATTTTTAGATATGAAAGAAATAGATAAACACATATATGCTACAATGATTCCAACACGAGAAAAATCTCGTTCGCTATTTATAATGGAATATAAGTTTGGAAATTTAATTAATTTAAAATATAAAGAATATTTTTTGAGTGATTTATCGCAAGACGAATATAAAGATTGTAATAAATTAAAGGATATTATAATTGGAAAAAGAATAAGTAAAAATAAAGTGGGAAGGAACGATCCCTGTCCATGCGGCAGTGGGAAAAAGTATAAGAAATGTTGTGGTAGAAACTATTAAAAACCATTAAAGTTTTATTTAATATTTGATAGAAAATTTTTTGTATATTAAAAATAAATTGTGAAGTTAATGATAAAATATTATAAAACGAATATGCTTAATCATTAATTTTAAGTTAGTCTTAAATACTTCGTAGAAAAAATATAAATATTTTATACATCTTTTTCATAAAAATACATTAGTACCAATTGATCACAAATATGTTTAACTGGATGGAATAAGACAATAAAATTTAGCTTTTCATATTCAATATAAATGTAATATCATATTGTTGCTGTACCTAATTTAGAACTTAAAATGCTTTTAATAATTAAGATGCAAATTTTGACAAAAATTTATACTATTCTAAATAGCGCTATTATATTTTAGACAGCAAAAGGCTGCATATTTTGCTTCCTCTTTTAGTTTGACTTTCTTGTTGTTTTGTGATAAAATATTATCGCTAACATTATGAGCTGATCTATTTTATAGATTTTCTCCTCATTAATTGGTCTGCAAATGCAGATGAACACCTTTCGGGGTAAGTGTCACGATAATACTATGTAAGTTATGTGTCTATAAAAATAACGAGCCACACAACATATGTAGGAGTTATGTCGTGGCTCGGCAGTGTAAGATGCTTGAATTTTGGGCTCACACCTCTAATTTAAATTGGGCGAGGAGGCTTCCTTATGGAAGACCAATTTATTAAAAGGAGGTGAAAACTTTTATGAAACAGGGGAAAAAACAACCTATAATAATTAACATAATCGATTCAAATGTTGAAGATTTGCAAATTGTTATAGGCAACCAAAACACTCTTTCTCATAATGATACAAAAGCTGTAAAGAGAAAGAGTTGTTTTAGTTTTGTGTTAAAGTTAAAAAAAATGTTAGTAAAGTTCTTAACTGAAGTAGATGTAAATATCATAGTAACCCTGTTGTCAATGATATTTACTCTAATTAAGTAAGCATCTTACTTACTGGGTAAATAGCGAGGTTTCACCTTGATAATATATAATAATTGTAAACTTTATGGATTAACCACAAAAAGACAACTTGCAAAGTTTTTATGCAAGACAACTGTTTCTGATATTAAGAAACAAAATTTTTTTATAGACAAAATCAAACCTTCTGTAATAGATGGTAAAAGATTAATTGAAGCTCCAAATTATATTTTAAAAAAAATGCAAAAAGAAATTTTGGTTGATTTAAGGAAACTCGAGATTCCAGATAATATTTTTTCTGGTGTGAAAGGTAGAAACTATGTTAAGAATGGTTCTGATCATAGTGGAAAACATCATTTTATGAAAATTGATCTTAGTAAATTTTTTCCTTGTATTACTCGAGATAAGGTCTATAGATTTTATAAAGAGAAATTTAGTTTACCTTCTGATTTAGCTGAAATTTTAACAAATTTAAGTACAATAAATATTGAAAAAATAAATGTTTTAAAATTAAATTCATATCAAAAAGAAAATTATAAAAATGCGATGGAGTTTATAAAAAACAATAATATCATAGTATACAATCATCTTATTACAGGTTCTAGAATTAGCCCTTTGCTATCATATTTAATTAATGAAGAAATGTTTCAAGAAATACAAGCGGAGTGTGATAAATTTAAAATTTATTTTTCAATTTATATTGATGATATGGCTTTTTCATCAAATAAGAAAATATCTAATAGTTTTGTTCAAAAGATATATAGTATTATTGAAAAACATGGTTATGTTATAAATAAAGAAAAAACTAGAATTGTTGGTATTAACAGGAGAAAGAAAATAACTGGTGTTATAATTGATAAAGAAGGTAAACTAAAATGTCCAAAGAAACTAGAATATAAATTAAAAAAATATAATGACGAATTTAAGAAAAATAATTTCGACAATATAAAAAAACTTTATGGAACTATTATAGTAATGCATGAAATAGAACCTGAAAAATACAAATACTTATATAAATTAATTATGAAAAAATATAAAGAAATAATCAAAACTAACAATATTAAAAATTAAAGACGATACTCTTCATAATTAGATAAGCAACTGATAAAGTTAATAATTTATTTAATAGTGATAAAATGAAAGAATATAGGGAATTAGAAAACAAAAAAGACATACCAGCACTTAATAGAGATATAGAAGAAGATATTGAAGAAGATGATGAAGAAATAGAATTGTTAGAAAAATTGCTTGCACAAAAAAGAGCAAGAAAAAAAAAGAATAAAGATTTTGAGATGTGATAAAAAAGTCGAACAGTTTTGTTCGACTTTTTTATGAAAACATAGTAGGACCATTTGACCCCAATTACACAGAAATAAACCGAAATAGATAGAAAATTTCAGTCTTTTCACTTTTGATAAAAAATGGTTAAAAAATCTCTATAATAACGATAGTTCAAAATTAGAAATGGCTCTATAAATAAAATGTAAATTTGGAAAAAAATAAAAACCCTTTAAAGTGGCTAAATGCCTTTATTTTAAAGGGTTTTATGTGTTTGGAGCTGGTGGCGGGGATTGAGCCCGCTCTCTCAGCCTTACCAAAACTCTGTTCTGATAGCCAAGAGTTTCGCTCTATCTCCTAAATCGCCCATAAAATAAGCGAATTTGAGATATTAAAAATCAATTAGTGTAGTAAAATTTTAGTTTACTACACTTTTTTACACCTAAATTAACAATTTTAGTGAAATTAAGTGTTCTAAAACTATATAAAACTGCCTAAAACTTTTATGAACTTTATAGAAAATGTTTATATATTTATTGACTTTCGCAACAAAATATGATAAATTATTGTTGTAAAAGTCAACGAGGTGTGAAATGAGAAACTATACTAAATTATTAGAACTTGCAAAACAAAATAATGGATATGTGTTTACAAAAGATTTAAGTCAGAATAAAATTGCAAAAGATTATTTAAAGTTTGCGGTTGAAGATGGAATTCTTGAGAAAGTTGATCGTGGAATATATATTGAAAGTGATAAGTTTGTAGATTTGTTGTATGTTTATCAAATGAATTACTCCAAGGTTGTGTTTTCATCTTTCACATCGGCTTATTTGTGGAATCTTACCACAAGAGATACTGAAATTATTTATGGAGCAACACCATTAAATTACTTTGCAAAGGC
>CALWAK010000057.1 GCA_944373095.1 uncultured Bacilli bacterium | reverse complement strand
TAAGAGTACCAAACATTAACATCAAATGATCCATTTACAATAACTTTATCTCCTACATTAGTACCGTTAAAAGTATGTGTCATAGTTTTTGGTGATAACCATTCTAAGCTTTGCAAATACTGAGGATTTGATTGCTGATTTTTATATAATTACCGTGTACCATAGTAAAAATTGGAGGTATTTTATATGGGAGCAGTAATTACGAAAGCTAGTTCATTTGGAACTGTTGGGACAACTTTTTATACATTGTTAAAGTATATTAAAAAAAATTATGGAGAAAATTTAGAAATTTGTGATGTAGGATGTTTAGATGGTATTTATACTATTCCTTTTCTTAAAAAAGGTTATAAAGTTTATGCTTTTGAAATGAACATGATATATCTTTATGGAGGTCATGTTCAACTACCAATTATAAATGAAAATACTGAAAATCTAAATTCTAATCAGTATATTAAACAATGTGAAATGCAAAAATATTTTAAGGACGGATGGGATATATTATCAATTGTAGAAGATAGAAATGGTATTGATGAATTACCTCATATTGGTAATCCTACTTTTCATAAACATAGAGTAGGAATGATAAAAGCAAGAAAAAACAAGCAATTTAAACCAGAATATTTTAAAGTAAATTTGATATTTTAACTAAGCATAGAAAAGTCTATGCTTTTTTTGGAGGTGAAAATATGTCAGTATTTAAAATAGAAAAAAATAAAAGTTATACAGTAATGTCAAATTATCATTTAAGAGATAGAAATTTAAGTTATAAAGCTAAAGGATTATTATCATTTATGTTGAGTTTACCAGAAGAATGGGATTATTCTATGAGAGGTTTAGAAGCAATAAGTAGAGAAAGCATAAAATCAATTAGAAATATATTACACGAATTAGAAGATAATTCCTATAGTGATCTTATGACTATGATACATTATATTGTTCCAAGAGTTATATCAAATAAATTTAAAGACTTTTTGTTAAAAATCTAGTATAATGTAATTGATATAAAATTCATTTTAAAGTTTCCTTCTGTATAATGAAAATATTTTTAGAAAGTATATATAATTAAATTTTAAATTAATGGTGACTAGATATGAATGAAAAAAAAATAGGTAATTTTATTAAAGAACTAAGATTAGAAAATGGATATACACAACAGGAGTTAGCAGATATAATACATGTAAGTAGGCAAACTATTAGTAAATGGGAAATTGGAAAATCTAATTGTGATTCTGCTAATATAAAATTATTAAGTGATTTGTTTAGAGTAACTCCAAACGAAATAATTAATGGCGAAAGAAACCAAGAAAACGATATAGCTTTGAAACTTTACGATGAAAATATAAAAGTTAACAAAAAATTTTTTATTACATTTTCTATTTTAATTTTTGTTATTTTATCATATTTTGTTTACTATTTTATAAATCAATACAATTCTATATCAATATATACTATATATGGTAAGAATAAATCGTATGTTATTAATAATGGCGTATTAGTGAAGGCTAAAGATAAAATATATTTTAATTTAGGATATATTGAACCATTTTTTGACTATGATACAATAGAACTATATTTTAAAATAGATGATACAAAAAATACGATTTTGAAAACGTCTCATCCTTCTGTGTATTTATATGATTTTAAAGGTTATGAAGAATATATAAATTTTAAAAAATTTGATGAAATAGTAAATAATATGTATGTTGAAATGTGTAATGATAAATGTGAGACTTTAAAATTAAATTTAAACGAAGACTATAAAAATAATAGTATTTTTTTTCCAATAAAAGTTTCTCCCAAAAAAGAAGAAGATAATAATGAATATTTAAGCAGTAATGATAAATTAATTGAAATTATTAAAGATAAATTTAAAAAGAAAAATGATGGGTATTTTAAGAAATTATTAATGAATGATAATAATATATATATAACATACTTTGAAGATTCTAATATTATTATAATGGAAAATTTTGAAAATGATATTATAGTAGAAGATTGGAACTATGATTTAACTTACAATAAACTTTATTATCGTAACAATATAGAATCATTTGAATTAGAATATTCTTCTTTAAACGATTTTAGGTGTATAATAGGCAAGTGTGATTTAGTTAATAAATATAAAATATTTTTTGAAATTTTGCAAAGAGAATTAAGTTATTAAGATTTTAAAAAAATCAATGTTAAGAAAAATAGCGACGTTTTATACTTGTGTTATAAATTGTTGCTTTTTTTATTGCTTTTTATATGCTATTATCAATTTGGAAAGGAAATTTTATGAAACGATTAAAAGAATCTTTAATTTTAATAATAATATCTTTATTATTTAGTTTCGAAAAAGTAGCAGCTGCTGATTTAAATGTCAATTTTGAATTTATAAATAATTATGGAGTTGCTTTTAATAAAGTGGAATATGATTTTATCAATGAGCTTTATTATGAGGGATTTCAAAATTATATAGATAAGGAATTATATGACATAATTTTTCTAGATACTAATATTGTAAATTCTAAAATCACGAAAAATAGCACCACAAATAGTTTCATGCCATATTCTAGTATTCATCAAACCGCCAGCAAGAAATTAACTATAGCATCAGCATGTACTTCAACTTGTTTAATTTCAATCAATATAGAATGGTTAAAAAGACCAGTAACTAGAAGTTACGATGTTATAGGAGCATATTTAAGTGGCGTAGAATTAAGCACAGTTCCAAATACAAAAGTAATTAATTCAACGGGAAGTAGCTCAACATCTACTTACAATTTAGATCCGGCTGGGAATGGGTTTGGAGCTTCAATAAAATTATTACCGGCAGGAAGTGATATGAAAATCATGCAAACATTTAGAATAGTGGGAACTGGAACTGTTTACGGAAGCTACCAACATGCTACTTCTGATATAACACTTAATCAGTCACAAAATTATACTATTTCTAGGAATGGTTATGGTGGAGTATTTTTATTTCACAATTCTGTCAAAAATTATTATGATGGCATGGCTGGTGTAAGCCTTAATGTTTAATTTTGTTTAATGTATATATTCATATAAAAATGAATTTTTTAGGGATTTATTTTTTAAATAAGAAGGGTAAGGTGATTTATTTAATATAATAAATTAAAATTTTCATTTTATTTAAGTATATGAAAGGAAAGAAAAAAATGAGAAAAAAAATTTTTAGTTTATTGGTAATAATTTTAACTATTATAATTCCAATAACTATTGCTAAAGCATCTTCAAAAATAGTTTCAAATGATATCGATATTTCACTAAAAGAATATTTGGGAGAAAATTATAAGGAAAGAATTAGAAAAAATTCAATATCTGCAAAAAATATAGAAAAAATCGAGTCAATGTTTAGCAAGGAGGAAGTTGACTTTAATGTTAACAAATATCCAAATTATATTGGTGGTCTATATATTGATGATCAGGATGACAATATTGTTATTCAAATAGTTAGAAAAAATATTCCGTCAGCTACTAAATCGATGAATGAATATAACTTATATAGTGACATATTATCTATAGATAAAAATGCAAAGATAAAGTATGTAGACTACTCTTATAATGAAATAAGTGAAGTAATTGAATTTTTAGCAGACTACTATTCAAATAATTATGAGAATGGATATATTGATGGATACTATGATGATATTATGAATAATAGAGTGGTTGTAGAATTAAAAAATTATTCTGAAGAGGTTATTGATAATTTTAAAAAGAATGTTACTGATTCTCCATTGATACACTTTACTTCATCAAGAAATATCACTGATTATATAACAACCTACTCTCCTGGTCAGGGAATACTTCCTTTAGGGTGTTCTATTGGTTTTAGAGCAAAGTTAGGAAGTGCTATAGGCTTTGTAACTGCAGGTCATTGCGTATCTGAAGTTAATCAAACTGTTCCTACTTTTGGAGTAGTAAAAAAACGCCGATTAAGTGGAAATATTGATGCTTCGTGGATTGATTTGGATCCATTATATTCAATAGGTACTGCTATTAAATATCATCCTCAAGATGGTTTACCATGGTCTCTTGATAATACTCCTGTTAAAAATTTTGTGGTAGGTCAATTGTATGGTAAGTCTGGTGTATCATCGCAGTATACTTATGGGAAAATAACTAGTCTTAGTGCTTCTGGAGCAAATGGAATAACAGGATTAGTTGATTCTACTATATATGCTAAAGAAGGCGATAGCGGAGGAATAGTATTTAAAATATTAGGTACTGGTACTGATCCGTTAAGTTATCAAACTGCTGGTATTGTTCACGGAGGGCCAAAAGGCGGCGGCAATATGAAATTTGTTAGAGCAAATGATATAGTATCAATTTTTAGCTTAACTACATACTAATTAGAATTTTATACTAAATTAAAATATTATGTATAGAAATTATAATTATGATTTTGGGTGAATAAATGAAAAGGAATGTAATAATAATATCAGCTTGTGTAATTATAGGATTAATAGTTTGTTTATTTTTATTCTTACATAATGATGAAATTAGCATATCAATGAAATTAATTAAAACTAATTCTATAGTTGCTAGTAAACTTTTTGAAAATGACGAATTTGAAGAAAAAAAAATAACTAATAGCAATAATGTGAAGGAAATAATAAAAATAATTAAAAATAGAAAAAAAATGTCAAAAAATGTAACGATACCATATAGAAAGATTCCGCATTACAAACTGAAATTTTTAGATAATCATGATTCAATAATTTATGAAGTTAATTTCTTTTATTATAGTGCTGACTCAACTTGGATTTCATTTGGTGAAGATAATTCATATTACATAATTGATTCTACTTCATTATTGAAAATTTTGAATTTTTAGTTAGATTATTTAAAAATAATAGGAGTTTCTGTAAAAATCAAAAGAATATAATTATGAATTGAAAAAACCAGATTAAAGAGTATGAAGTTGTAAGATAAAAGTATACACAAAAAAACGGGCTCTTCGAAATCTACTGGGGAGCAAAACTAACTCTTCATCGAAATCTGGTGGGGAGTTTTTATTATATAGCTTCGAAATCTACTGGGGACTTTTTATAAATAAGC
>CALWAK010000056.1 GCA_944373095.1 uncultured Bacilli bacterium | reverse complement strand
AAAATCATTCTTTGAAATTAAAAAAGAAAATTACTAAAAAATGGTGTCAAACCATTTTTTTTATGATAAAATTTAATCATGCCGATGTAGCGCAATTGATAGAGCAACTGAATCGTAATCAGTAGGTTGCGGGTTTGATTCCTGCCTTCGGCACCATTGACGAATCTGTTCGAACTATTCGAACTTTGATATATAGTAATCAATCGAAATGATTGATTTTTTCATATTTAGAAAAAAATTATAATAAATGAAGTCTATATCAAAAATTTAACTAGAAAAATTAAGATAAATAAACTAGAAAACTATATTAAAAGCCAAAATTAAAATCATTTCTTGTGCTTTGAGTAGAAAATGTGTGGAGATTTTTCTCCTAAAAAATAAATAGTGAATATCTATTTTTTTAATATATTTAACTTCTCAATCTGAAATTAGTTTTTTAAGATTATTATTTTCTAAATTACCATCAAATCTTGGTAATGAAATGTTAATTGAGTAATCAAATGAATGGTTTGATGATAATTTTTGATCACAATTAATATTTCTTAACCTTTTAATTTTAATACTTATATCTTCATAATTATATGTCACAAATTTTAAGTTAAAGTGATAATCAATTGTTAAATCATGTTTATTTGCTTTATATATAAGTAGTTTTAATTTATTTTCTAATCCTTGCTCTGAAAAGTCATATGGAGAATAAGTAATGTATTTAGCAAATGCTTGACTCATATTTTCATCCATAGCATATTTAACTAATTGATATTCTGCTTCATTGGTAAATCTTTGATAAGGTTTAATATTTAAAATATCTCTTAAAGGAACATACCTTTCTTTAGTTGATTTGCTAATATAAGAAGTAGAATTAATAGTAATAACACCAACAGATGTAATTAAAGTTCTTTTTCTAGTTTCTTTAATATTAAATTCATTTTTTCTTTCTTTAGAATTTTTAAATTTATTATCTAAGTAATTTAAAAAAGATTCATATAATTTTAAAGTAAAAATATCTCCAACATCTCTAATTTTACTTTCTAAATTAAAAGGATTTAAATTTTCAGAAAAAGTTTTATTAAAAGTATTCGTAAATTCATTAATTAATGGTATAATTTTCATGGATAAAAACCTGCTTTCTATTGTTTTTTGGACAACTCAATTATAAAGCATTTTTTAGGTTTTTATCCTTTTTATTTATTTAAAAGGCTTTATTTATTAAATCTCCCCACTTTGGAAACACTATCCAATTTAGTTTGAAATGTTGTAATTTCAAGAAAAATGTGTATAATAGTTTATATCTTAAAAAGGAGAAAGTTTATGGATAAAAATCAGATTACTTATCAAGAATTACTAGATGTTGTTAAAAGCATGAAATCTGACGAGGAATTACTTTTATTTTTCTTAAGAGCATGTGAAAATAAGAACTTTAAAATATGTCAATTGTGTTTGGATGCGGGAATTGATATAAATATAAAAGCGGGATTATATAATGAAACATTATTTCAATATTTTGTTCAAGGTGGCAATTTTAATCCAGAAGTAGCAGATTGGCTTATCAAACATGGTGCAGATATGAATATTTATTATGTGTATACTCATTTAGCATATGCATGTTATCGTGGAGATTATAACATGGCAAAATATTTTATTGATAAAGGCATGAAAATTAGACAAGATAAAGATAGAGGAAAAGATGGATCATCTAATGAGAGTGATTTATATCAAGCTGTACATGGCGGAAATTATGATATTGTTAAAATGTTAATTGATTTAGGCGTGGATTTAGAAGAGGATGCTTATCCTACAGAAAATGCATACTATGAAGCAATAAGAACTAAAAAACATAAAATAGTAGAATTATTTTTACAAAATGGTGCAAATACTGAATGTTATTTTTATAATTTTACACCACTTCATTATGCAGCATATACTAACGACATAATATTAGCTGAAATTTTATTAAAATATAATGCTAATGTAAATGCTGAAATAGAAAAAGAACGTAGAATAATTGATGGTAATTATGCTATTACTCCAATGGATATTGCACAAATTAAAAACAATGAAGATATGCAAAACTTATTGTTAAGATTTAATGGCAGAGCCTCAAGTAAAGAAGAAAAAATTCAAGCTATTTTAGAAACGTCAAGTGATAAACCTGAATACACTAAAGCATTAAAAAAAATACTTCAAAAAAATTAGTAGCAAATTATTGCTACTTTTTCTTTTGATAATAAAATGTATTTAGTGATTGATTCTAATATTAATCATTTTTTTGAGAGAGTTGTAGATTACTATGATATTCGCACCAAATTGATTTATACTTGAATAGTATTCGAGATTATTAAACTATTGATAGGAATGTTAGAAATTGTAATTTTTTAAGACAATTATAAAGATAGTATGTTCAACTAGTATATATAATAAAGTTTTGTTATAATAAACTTTATTACGGAGGATTCATGTATAACAATAGAATTGAATATTTAAAAAGAGCAATTAAAAAAACTTATAAAAGATACATAGGAGAAGTAACTGATAAGCAGGGAAGTTTAATTAATATATTAAATTTTTTTAATATATCTATAGAAGAATCGCGACTTAATGATTATAAAATAACTAAAATTGATTTTGATATACCTAGTATTGAGATAATTGATACTAAAAATGGTACTTTATTTAAATCAGAATATACAAGTTATGCAGATTTATTAAATTATTCAGCTGATAAGGTTAGCTATATAAAAGTGTTATTAGTTAATGCTAATAGAAGAATAGAACGTTTATTTATTATAGGAAATAAAACGCCTATAATTGAAAAAATAACATTTATTAATGGAATTTATAATTTAATATTTGAAAGAGAAATAATAAATTCAGAAGATTTATATTCAAACGGTAAAATTAAATTTACAATTAGATATTTACAAAATTTAGAACATAATGGACGAAATGTAAAACAACAGTTGTTAACGAAAATATTTGCAAATAAATATAAAGAAAAAGGAATTGTTAATACTTTCGAACAAGAATATACTTATAGCTTTAATAATTATGTTAGAGCGAACAATTCTCAGGATAAATATTTTTATACCAATAATGGTAATGTTATTTATGGTATAAATGAACTAGAAAAAGATGGTATATGCCATTATTTAAGTGGTATTTGTTTTGAAGATTCAAATGTTGATGTAGCTAGTTATATACCGCTTGGGATAGATAGCCGTGAACAAATATTTAGTGGTAAAAAATCAATAATTATATTTAAAGGTGGAACAGATAATGCCATTCACCATTATTTAACAATATACAAAATAGATAACTTGCAACAAAGCAAAGATGAAAGTAATCAAGGAATATATCTAAATTATGAGGCAATAAAATGGGAAAATTTTACTGATGAAAATGGTATACCACAATGTAGAAGAGTGGTAGTTGCTAGTAAAGATTCAGTTTATGCTAAATTACAAATTGGAAGTATTACGAGTTCCGAGATTAAATATATAATAAATGATTTAGTTAGTAGTTTTAAAGATAACAAATTCATTCAATTAATTGTTAGTGAATTACAAAATTTTGCTAATAAAATGGATATTCAAAAGAGGATAAGAGAAGAAAAGATTGATTTGCTATCGCCAAAACAGTTTATAAATAAATCTTTTGATGAAATTTATACTTTAGTAGGTGAAAATATAGATGAATATTTTAAAATAGCTGATGATCAGTTTACTAACCTTACAAGTAACTTAATTTTAGAAGAAAAACAAAAAATTAAAATTTTAAAATAAAGTAGCACGAAATAATTGCTACTTTTTAATATTTTTTTAATAATCTTTTTTGTTGATCTAGAGATAAAAAACTATTTTGTTTTCCTATTTCAAAATAAGCTTTTGTTAAGTTCTCTTCATTATTTTGATAAACATTATTAGCTCTATTAGTACCTAATAAAGCTACTATTTCTTCACTAGCATAATTATCGTAACAAACAAATATAAGATTATCTAATATGGATATATTATCAATTGTTAATATTTCTCTTAATAATTCTAATTTTTTTAGAAGATTATCATCAATTTTTTGTATTAATAACCCTTTTTGAATACTCGAACTAATAATATCATCTTTATTAATTTTTTTTACTAATTTATTTTGATATTTTAAGGTTTTTCCATTTTGTGTTTCTTCTAAAAAAATGTGTATTTCATCACTAGAATCATTAAAAATTCCTATATATTTTTTATATATTTTTAATTGATTAAAATCTTGTTTTTCTGTGGTGTGATAGATATTACCTTTGATTGCATCATAGTCAATAATTTCTTTATAATTATCCGTATGAAAATCAGAGTAGAAAAAAGACCCATCTCTTAATATTTTTATGGATATATTATGCTTACCAGTAATAGAAATATTAATTAAAGGGTGACATTTGCATAAAATACCATATTGAGAATCCATTGAACTAATGAGTAGAAACTCGCCACTTATTAATTTATTATCATCATTTGCAATTTTAAAATTAATTTTCGTTTCCCATTGTCCAAATAAAGCGTTATTATATTCTGTATCAATAAATCCAGTCATTTTTACCATATCATAATTAGCTCTTAATGTTCCATGATTATATTTTGCTACTATTATTACTTTTTTATTTTCAAAATATAAGTCGCCAACATATTTAAGTGAGTTATTGTATATTTTAATTTTGGAAAGTTCACTAATTTCATCAACTTTGTCTAGAATAAAGCCAAATGCATTTAAAAATATTCTTGCCGCACATATATTTTGCCTTAAAGTTAAATTTTTTTCTAACATAAATATATTCCTCGCTTTTTTCAAATATTTTAACATATAAATTAGATATTTCATTAAAAATTAAATATTATAATAAATCGTGTTATAATATAGAACAATTGGCTTGACGGTATTATTATGCAAGAAGGTAAATATTTTTATCAAGGTATTCCGTTAGTGTAATATTGTAGAGATAATAATATAAACGCTATTTTATAATTAGATTTAATACTTAAAATTATGCTAACATATTTGTAAGTGGAGGCATATTATGGATTTTGTAAATATTGTTTATCGGTATGTAAATCGTTTTATTAATAGTGATAAATTAGTAGAATTATTAGAAA
>CALWAK010000055.1 GCA_944373095.1 uncultured Bacilli bacterium | reverse complement strand
TGATTTTGATCCGTCTTTATTGAAATAATTGATTTTTCAATTTTTTCAAAATTTCACTTTTGTGAAATCTTTTTGGCGTGGGATAATTTCCAATTTTTAACAAACTATTAAATTTTTCAAAATTTATGTTGACTTTTAATAGTTAGTCTCCTTAGAAATTGAGTATATATTACTATAAAATTGTGAAATTTAAATGAAAAAAAACTTAATTAAAAGTTTTTTACGTTATGATAAATTTCACTAACATCATCTATTTGATCTAATAAATTATATAGTCTTTCAAATAATTCTTTTTCTTCTCCTAATAATTCAACTTTCTCTTTAGGAAACCAGCCAATCTCATCTAAATCATAATCTACGTTTGGTATTATTTTTTCAATTACATCCTTTGCTTTATGTTGGTCAGTAGGATTTAAAGATAAAGTCATAATTCCATCTTCATAAATTTCCTCATTAGGTTCAATTCCAGAATCTAACAAAGCCATTAAAATTATTTCTTCATCATTACAACTAAATGACAATACATTTAAATAATCATAATTATAAGATACAGAATTATTAACACCTAAACTTTTATGTACTTTATTAAAAGCAGCTCTAACTTCTCCAACTGTTCTATTAACATTATCTGTTAATGTTTTAATAATTAATGTTGATGCACCTGGCCCAAATCCCTCATAAATTATTGTTTGATAATCCTCGGTTCCAGCTCCTTTAGCTTTATCAATTGCTCTTTTTATGATATCTTGAGGAACTTCTTGCTTTTTCGCTTTTTCTACGATTCTTTTTAATTTTACGTTTGTGTCTAAGTCTGGATTTCCTTTAGCAGCTAAATAAATTTCTTTTGCAAAATTAGTATAAATTTTTCCTCTAGCAGCCCCTGTTTTTTGAATACTTGCTTTTCTAACTTCATATGCTCTTCCCATATTATTATCACCTCAAACTTTATATATTATATTACATAATTATATAATACTCAACATATTAATATATTTATAAATAAAATTAGTTTCTTTTGATAATTTTTTAATAAATTTAACTTGCATATAAAAATTATAAACGTTAAAATAGTTAACTTTTTCATTTTCCAATACATATTCTACAGCTTTAATTAATGCTTCTTTTTTAGTCTTAGCTTTAAAGAAAACCATCAATCTTTTCACCTGTCGATCACTTAATTTTCTAGTAATAAGATTTATAAAATTAGCAGAAACTTTCTTAAAAACATATTTATAACCATCATATTTTTTTAATATTTTTATAGTATCATAATATCCCATCAAAATATTATTCGTAATATTCTTTTTATTTAATTCTAATACACGGCATAGATTTCTAGAAGGCTTTATTGTAATAACTTTAGTATTCTTATATTTATTTTTTCTATTTCGACCAATACCTTTAATTCTAATTTCATAAACTAAATCATAATTCTTTTTTGCTAAAATTATAGTAGGGCAATTATCATAAAATCCCCCATCCAAATATATGCTATTATCTATAATTGGTTCTAATTTAAAAATTGGTAAAGAACAACTTGCTAATATAGAATCTATAAGTTTTCCTTCTTTTATATCAGATTTTTCTAAATAAATAGGTTGTAATTTTCTAAATTTTACAGTTACCAAACCAAAATCCATTTTACTTTTTTTTAATTCTTCTTCAGATATAACAGTTTTAGCAAGTTCTTTCATATTTTTAGTATCAATTCCTCTACTTTTTAAAATATGAAATATTGTTTGATTAAAACCTTTTATTACATTTATTTTAGAACTTTCACCATTAAAAAATGATGAATATAGAGTACTAAATCCTAACACATTTCCTGGTTCTAAATTTTCCCATAAACTATATAACTTTTCAAAATTACCACATGCAATTGCACAAGCATTAAATGCTCCAATCGAAGTCCCAACTACTCCTTTAACTTTTACATGACATTTTAAAAAAGCGTAATATGCCCCAACATGATATCCGCCTTTTAAACCTCCCCCTTCAAAAGCAATTCCTATTTTTTTCATAAATCCCCCATAATTTTTTTAATATTAAGAATTTACTGCAGTAACTTTAACTTTTCCTTTAAAACTTCCATTAGTAAGTTCTAATTGATTTTTATTTTCATCATTACTTAACCAAATTCTTAATTTATATTGATGTATGTCATCAACACTTAAAGTAATTGTGTTAGAATTCAATTTAAAATCGTTTCCAGTAGTGGCATTTAAAAAATTACCACTATTAATTATCTCTTCTGTTCCCTGGCTAACTCTAACTAATTCCCATTTAAAATACTCAGATTTAAAATTTTCTGAAATTTCTAGTTCCGTAATATATAAATCATAAGACGCACTAACATTAGATTCTTCATTATGTGAAACAATAAACTCTGTATATGGAGCTTCCGTATCTTTATCTGAATCATTAATTAAAGATAGTTTATCTGCGTTAATATAAGTGTTTGTTACAAAGTCCAATACTAATTTTCCTATTTCTACATTACTTGGAGTAATTGTATCATCAGCCTTTGGTAGTGCTAAAAAATATGAATATGTAATAGTAAATGTTCCAATAACTAATAATAGTACAATAGTAACATAAATTACAATATGCTTTTTTAAATTATTCATACAAATACCTCCGTACTTTATAAATCTATTATATCAAATATTGGATATTTTACAATATTTTTATATTTATATTAATATATATTCTCATTTGGCATAGCATTTAAATTTAAATCAGAAAAAATATTATTTTGATATAAATAGTAAGCAGCTGCTCCAATCATAGCAGCGTTATCTGTACAATATTCAAAACTAGGAACATTTAATTTTATTGAATATTTATCAGTTAATTCCTTTACTTTTGTTCTTAAATATTTATTAGCAGAAACTCCACCTGCTATAATCACATTTTTCACATCAACAGTATTAATAGCCATTTCAAGTTTTCTAATTAACTCATTTACAGCAACTGTTTGAAAAGAACAAGCTAGATCCTCCTTGTTAACTTCCTTACCCTTTTGACATTCATTATGAACTAAATTGACTATACTAGATTTTAATCCACTAAAACTCATATTTAATGACTGATCTTTCATAGGAATAGGTAATTTATAACTTGGGTTTCCATTTAATGCAAGTCTTTCAATATTTGGCCCACCAGGATATTTTAAACCTAATACTCTAGCAATTTTATCATATGCTTCTCCAATCGCATCGTCTAAAGTACTTCCTAAAACCTGAAAAGAATAATCTTCTTTCATATAGATAATGTCTGTATGACCTCCGCTAACAACAAGCGCAATTAAAGGAAAGTTCATTCCATTGCTTAGCTTATTTGCATATATATGGCCTGCCATATGATTAACAGCAATTAATGGTTTTTTATAAATGTAAGAAATAACTTTTGCTGCTTCTATTCCAATAAGCAAACTACCCATCAAACCTGGTCCATAGGTAACTGCTACAGCATTAATATCATTAATACTTATATTTGATTTTTTTAAAGCGGCATCTAAAACATACAAAATATTTTCTGTATGCATACGAGAGGCTAATTCTGGTACAACTCCACCATAATTTTGATGGATAGAAATTTGTGTGTTTGTACTTAAAGAAATAACTTCATTACCATTTTTTACTATTGCTATACTTGTCTCATCACAACTTGATTCAATGGCTAAAATATATACATCTTTCATAAATTCTCACTCACAATTCTATTTATTAGTAACATTTATTGATTTTACATATAATGGATTAACATCAAAACTATTTGTAGTATGTAATAAATAATTATGTTCAAATAAATTCTCAATATTTAATTCATTTTCATATAAAATCTTATCATTGATACTCAAAATCTCTGTATTTTTTAAATAGTTTATGTTTTCATTAAATTTTCCAGCAGTCATTTTTTCAATATAAACTCCATTATTTTCTTTAACACCATATATACCATCTTTTAAATCATTTGTAATTGCCACTAATTCTAAAGAACTTATGGTATATATAGGTATTTTTAATAAATAAGCAAAAGTTTTTGCTATGGTAACTCCAACCCTAACTCCAGTAAAAGATCCTGGACCATTGCATACTACAACTTCAGATAATATTTTGGAATCACAATTATTTCTTGTTAAAATTTCATTTATATTACTCATAACTATTTCACTAGTATTAATGACATCTTTTTTATAAATTGTATCTACTAATTTTTTTTCTTTAAACAACCCAATTAAAATATTTTTAAAATGCGTATCGATAAACAAACTATACATATGTATCACCTTTGTTATTATAACACCTTGCAGATATTTAGCCAATAAAAAAAACTATAGTACTGCCTCACATAGTTCTTCATATTTTTTTCCATAAGGAATAATTTTTAATATTCTAGTATTTTCATTTATAATTTTAAATTTAATTTCAAGTCTTTCTTCAGGTAAATAATCTAATATTAAATCTGACCATTCAATAATTGAGATACCATCACCATTAAAATAATCATCAAAACCTATTGAATTTCCATCATTTTCTAATCTATAGACATCCATATGATATAGTTTTGCTTCTCCATCATTATACTCTTTTACTAAATTAAAAGTAGGAGATGTAATTGTATCTTTTATTCCCAATGCTTGAGCAAATCCTTTAACAAAAACTGTTTTACCACTACCAAGTTCTCCATTTAAACATATGATCATACCAGAAAATTTCTCTGATTCAATATTTTGGGCTAATTCCATAGTATCTATAATACTTTTACTAGTAATTTTATATTCCATTTTTATCACCTAACAATAGTATACTAACTAATAAAATAATTAGCAATACTTTATAAAAAAAAGCAAAAAAAAAATAGGCAACTTCCTATTTTTGCAAAAACTATCGTCGGCGTATAAGTGCTTAACTTCTCTGTTCGGGATGGGAAGAGGTGTATCCACTTAGCCATAGTCACCTATAAAGGATTTTGTCCTTTAAAAACAAGATAATGCAACTCACCATTATATAAGAAATATATGGGATTAAATCCTCGTATTATTAGTACTAGTCAGCTCAACGTATCACTACGCTTCCACCTCTAGCCTATCAACCTCGTAGTCTACAAGGATACTTACTTTACGAGAAATGGGAAAATTCATCTTGGAGGAGGCTTCCCGCTTAGATGCTTTCAGCGGTTATCCCGTCCATACATAGCTACTCTGCGCTGCAACTGGCGTTACAACAGATACACCAGAGGTATGTCCATTCCGGTCCTCTCGTACTAGGAACAGCTCTCCTCAATTTTCCT
>CALWAK010000054.1 GCA_944373095.1 uncultured Bacilli bacterium | reverse complement strand
TCTTATGTATATTATACCAAATAAAAAGACTACTGTTATGCTTTACAGTAATCTTTGTATACTTTTTCAGTAGTCTCTTAAATCTTCTAATCATTTTTATTATCTTTTAAGTATGCATATAAAGGATAGATAAGAACGCATACTAATAATCCTATTATTCCTACTATAATACCAAGTAATAAATCTATTTTAGTAGGATTTCCAACCATAACTTTACTCATACCAAAGCCCATTAATAATGAACCGATAATTCCTATTATCCAAGTAAATACGATAGACCAATTAATTGATTTTGCTTTTTTCTTAGGATGATTTATACGGTAAACAGGAATAATACAAAGTAATATAATAAGCCCAATTATTCCTAAAATAATCCCTAATTTAAATAAGTTCCACTCTGCTATTAAACACATACACATGCCAATAGCAAAAATTATTCCTCCAATCGTACCTAAAATAATTTCTAATAACGTTTCTTTTTTCATATAAATATTTTCCTACCTTATCTTAATATTTTTCCTTAGCTTCTTTTTTTAATCGTTTCTTTGCTTCCGCTATTGTTTCATTATCTTGACGTAAAAAATTATCAATAAATTTATCTTCTATCTTTTTGTATGTAACTACCAACAACTTTGTCTTCTAATTTTTGATAACCATTTACAACTGCTTTTTCAATCTTTTTGTTAGCTTTAACTAATTTTGACTTTACCATTATGATCTCCTTTAATTAAACAACACTTGTTTGCTTAATATGACTTTAGTATAATATTACTAATTTAAAGAAACAATCATCAATTTATAATTAATTGTTGGAATAAAGGAGTTTTATAATGAATACACCAAATAATAAAAGAAGAAAAATATCTCAAGAAAAAATAGAAAAAGTATTTATTGAATTAATCCAGACTAAAAATATTAATGAAATAACAGTTACAGATATATGTAAAAAGACCAAATTAAATCGCTCTACTTTTTATGCAAATTACTTTGATATATATGATTTAGCTACAAAAATTAGAAAAAAATTAGAAATAGAAGTTGAAAAATTATATCAAGTAGAAAAAGATACAAATTATAATTCTAATAATTACTTAAAATTATTTAAACATATAAAAGAAAACCAATTGTTTTATAAAACATATTTCAAATTAGATACAGATAATAATTTTTCACCAATTAAACCTAATTATAAATATGATTCTAAACTGGCTAAATCCTTATATAATGATAAATTTATAGATTATCATATTGCATTCTTTAATGCTGGGATTAATGCAATTATTAAAAAATGGTTAGATAATGGCTGTAAAGAAAGTCCTGAAGAAATAGAGTCTATATTAATAAGTGAATATAAAAATAAGAATATCTTAATAAACTGATATTCTTATTTTTTATTTAAAAAACTTTATCTAATTTTTCTTTTATTTCATCTTTTGAAAATGGTTTTGCTATATAATCAACAAATCCCTCTTCTAAGTATTTTTCTTTAGCACCTGCTATTGCATCTGCTGTTAGGGCTATTACTGGCGTGTTAAAGCCATTAATTTTCTTTAACTTACTCAATGCTGTTTCTCCACCCATGTGGGGCATCATTATATCCATTAAAATAACATCATATTTATTACCAGCATTAATTTTATCTAAACACTCTTGTCCATCATAACATTCATCAATTTCTAATTCAAAATCCTTTAATGCTCTTCTAGCTACTTTGATATTTAATTTATTATCATCTACTACTAAAATTTTCTTTCCTTTATAATTTTCTTTATTTAATATTTGCGTATTTGTATAATTTTCTAATTCTTGATTTGTTAAAGGTTTCTCCATTTTACTTATTTTTTGAGGTAAAATAACTAAAAATGTTGTCCCTTTGCCAAATTCACTTTGTACATTAATTTTTCCCCCCATCATATCAACTAGACTCTTAGTAATTGCTAAACCTAAACCAGTGCCTTCAATTGTACTACTTTTTTCCATACCAAATCTTTCAAATTTAGTAAATAGTTTTTCAACATTTTCAGGTTTTATTCCTCTTCCAGTATCTTGACAAGTTATATATAAATAAGTCATATTTTTACTTATATAGTTAACACATTTTATATTAATATTTATATTACCAGAATCAGTATATTTTATTGAATTGGTTAATAAATTATTGATAATTTCTTTTACTTTTCCTTTATCTCCTATAAGTTCGTATGGAATATCATCTGCAATAGTTAAGTTAAAAATAATATTTTTTTCACCAATTCTTGTTTTAGTAACTTTACACATTTTAGTAATTTCTTCTTTAAAATTATAAGGAGTATTAATCAACTCCATTTTAGAAGATTCTATTTTATTGATATCCAAAATATTACCTACAATTTCTAAAAGTGTTTGGCTAGCATTTTGAATATCTTTACAATCTTCTATTACTTCTAGTGGAATTTCATTTGTATAAGTTGTAACATTATCTGCTAAACCTACTATAGCATTTAAAGGTGTTCTTATTTCATGAGACATACTTGATAAAAAGTCTGACTTAGCTCGATTAGCTTTCTCAGCTTGTTCTTTTGCTAGTCTTAATTCAGCAATCATCCTTATGTCAGGATTTTCTATTGTAAAATACATACATAAGCAAATTACTGTTTCCGCATATGTTAATAATAAATATTGAGGATGAGTTATTTGTATAGCAACTGATATAGTTCCGATAACAAAAAACAAAAATACTGGTAAATACTTTTTATTTTTTAAATTTTTAAAATTTTTTATTATAATAATTAGTATTGCTAAAATATATATAAAACTGACCGCATAAGAAAAATTAACACTCATACCAGTAGTATAATAAGTTTGAAAATCATTTTGTACTATATTTAGGGGTAAAATATATATTATTGCTATAATACAACTTAAAAATACGATATGCAAATAAGTATATAGTTTATTAGTTATATCTTTTGATATTCTAAATATATAAGATGAAAATATTGCAGTCCATACTATCAAATAAACTAGATAAGATTTTAAAATAAATAAACTTAAAATTGGATTATGATTATATGATTTACATGCAAAAGTACAGCATAATTCGATAATTAAACCAATGAAATTAGTAATAATTAGCATATTATAAATTTTTGTTTCGGTAGTTTTAATATGTTTTTTTAAATTAAAGGTTAAAATTATTATAATTATAATTGGTAGTGCACTTATTGGAAAAAACATTCCACTCCCCATACTATCACCTCTATTATAGTCATTATATCATGGATGTTTTTATAAGTGAACTTATTTTAACTTCTAAACGTAATAAAAAGTAATGTTGCCATTACTTTTAAATTGAGGAGAAGAAAAAATGATAACTATATAGTTATATAATATAATATTAATAAATTTTAAAGAAGTGACAAAATATATCACTTCTTTATTCGGCATAGTACATTATCTTTTGATATTTTATCTAATGCATCTTTTTCTAAGGCATCATAATTTATTTTTTCAGCTCCCGGAATTCTTGGTAATTCACTAACAAACTCAATATATTTTGGCATTTCATAATCTTTTAATTGTTCTAATTTCCCATTAATATTAACAGGAACTAATAAACTATCAATAATAGCACGCTCTGTATCTTCATTTGGAATTACTCCATTTTTTAAGACAATATATGCTTTAACAGCGTATAGCTCGTTTTCATCAGGAACTTTTACACAAGCAATATCTGCTATACCATTATAACTAGCGCCAATTATTCTTTGAACATTATCTAAATATACTTTATAACTTCTACTTATAATAAAGAATCTTGACTTTCTATTAACAGGAGTAAAATAGCCATCCTTATCAACAAATCCTAAAGTCCCAGTTCTGAAAAATGTTTTGCCGTTTCTTTTAAACTTAGCACACTCTGTTCTTTCTTTATCACCAAAATATTCTTTAAATACAAAGTCACCTGCTAAACAAAGTTCCCCAACTTCACCATATTTTTTCTCTTCTAGATTATTACCATTATTAATTGGTTTATCATCAGTTATGTCTTTATCAATAACTAATGGAATTGTTCCAACTAAAATTTTTCCAGCAGTTGATTGTTTTAAAGGTACGCCAACTGGAGTAGATCCAATACTTACAGTCTCGGCATTTCCGCATCCATTTCCTATTTCAACAGTAGTATTATTGTGTTTTTTAAAGAAGTCATAAGCTCTATTAGCATGTTTTAAAGTTAAGAAATCTCCTCCAGAAATAAAATGTGATATTTGGGATAAATCCATATCTTCTGGTAAATGTCTCATCATCATCTCTAATGCAGCTGGACTTCCAAAAATAATATTTGGATTTTTTCTAAAATAATAAACAATAGTGTCAATATCCCATTTAGGCGTTAGTATAGCAAGTTTTCCCCAAAGAAGAGATGTTAGTAAAGATGTTACAAATCCATATGGATATCTAAATGGAACAGTTATCATCGTTTTAGTAGCAGTAATATTTTCTGTATGACTAGTATTACCTGCATACATTTCAGCTGCTAAAATATTTTTATTAGTTAAAACGACTGCTTTTGGTTGACCAGTTGAGCCACTTGTATATGAAATTAATGCATCATCATTACCTTTATTTGGCAAATGAATCCTATTTTTTTGAAACTTAGCTAAACTTCCTATAGTATGAAAATTTAATTCAAAATCGCTTTGATTTAAATTATAATCATAATTAAAATATTTTGAATTACGTAAATCATTTTTTAATGTAACAATATATCTTACATTTGATTTATCTTTTATTTTTTCATTATATTCTTTAGATTTATTAAAATTAATTAAAATCGGTGATTGATATTTACTTAAATAGTTTAATACTTCTACTTCACTAGCATAATTATCAATATAAGTTGTAATAGCGCCAATCTCATTTAAGGCAAAAAAACAAAGTAACGCTTGATAATTACTAGGTAAAGATATAGTTATAATATCTCCTTTTCTAACTCCTAACTCTCTAAAACCAAGACTTAATTTATGAGCATCTGCTATTAGTTCTTTATAACTTGCTTTTAATTCATCACTATCTATTGCTGGCAAATCTTTATTTTTACTACTTAATAATTTTAATATAGTTACTATATCCATACTTGGTATAAATGGATTTTTTTCTAAAAAAGTCGCATCTACTGATTGTGGTAAATCAATACTTGGATAACCTGTTAATTCTTTTTTCATATAATATTTCCTCCTGATTAAAGTAATACCTTTAACTCAATTTTATCCTATCATTTTTAAATATTCATGTCAATTTTAACCAATTATTTTTATGGCAATCGCATAAAAAATAATAATTAAATTATGATAAAATGTATCTTTTATATAAAAAATCATGTATTC
>CALWAK010000053.1 GCA_944373095.1 uncultured Bacilli bacterium | reverse complement strand
ATAATATCCGATTCAGTACATGATTTTGGGGATGCAATAAGTATTGGAATATCTTTAATTTTAGAAAAAATAAGTAAAAGAAAACCAGATAGTACATTTACTTATGGGTATGCTAGATACTCTATACTAGGTGCTTTAATCACTACCGTTGTTTTAACCGTAGGATCTATCTTTGTTATTATAAATAGTGTAAATAGAATACTAAATCCGGAACCAATTAATTATGATGGAATGATTATATTTGCTATATTTGGGGTAGTAATAAATTTCATGGCAGCTTATTTTACTAAAGATGGAAAATCAATTAATCAAAAAGCGGTAAACTTACATATGTTAGAAGATGTATTAGGATGGGTAGTAGTATTGATTGGTTCGATCTTAATGAAGTTTACTAATATTGTTCTACTTGATGCACTTATGTCTATTTCAATAGCGCTCTTTATCTTAGTAAATGCTTTTAAACATATTCAAGAGATATTAGACTTATTCTTAGAAAAGACTCCTAAAAATGTATCTATACCTGAATTAAAAAAACATATTATGAGCATTGAAGAAGTAGATGATGTTCATCATATTCATGTTTGGAGTATGGATGGAGTAACTAATTATGCTACTATGCATGTTGTAACTAAAAATAAAAATATTAAAGAAATAAAAGATAAAATTAGAGAAGAAATGCAAGAACATAATATTAGTCATACTACTATTGAAATTGAGGAAAATATTACTGACTGTAAGGAAAAAGAATGTAATATAAAAGTAAATAATGAAGTACATTTTCATCACCATCATTAATAAAAAAATATATTTGAAATATATGCTAAATTAAATTATAATACTTGTAATTTTTAAAGGGAGTTTTGTTATGGGGGATTGTAGTAGAATTTTAGATAAATATAAAGAACAAATTTCAGATTATAAAAAATTAAAATTAGATGAAGCAAAAAAGCTATATATTAAATATATTGATTGTTCAGATTTAAAATTAAAAAAATTATATATGGATAAATTAATTTTAGGTACTTTACATGTAGTATATAATTTTATAGAAAGTAGTAAAATATATTTATTTATATCACCAGCAATTAGTGTTGAAGATATAATAAATTCTTTTGTTGAAGTATGGATTAACAAAATTAAAGATGGTGAATTACTAAATATTGATTATTATTCTCTTATTTTTGTTCCAGCTTTTTTTAATGATGTATGTGATAAATTAAATTGTCAATTTATAAATACAATTGAATTATATGGACTAACTATTGAAGAATTATCAGACTTATTTTATTACTATATATTATTTAGAAGTGCTAATGATTTTGTTACTCAAAAAAAGTTAACAGATTACTTTAATAAATTTCAAAATATAATAAATAATTGGTGCTTTATAGAATTATTTAAAAAAATATATATAAATACAGGATTAGCTAAGTTTGATATTGTAAAATTAGGAAAAACAAAAATCCGTAATTATTTCAGATTAATAATTAGTACTGGTTTATTTGATTCTATTCCAAATAATTATATTGACTCTGATGTTTTAAAAGAGTATGTAGAAGATAAAATTTATTTTGCTAGTTTTAGGAAAGAAGTAGATAAATTATTAAGTAATCCTAGAACTCGTGATATAATTTATAAAAGAAATGGTCTTTGGAATGAAGAAATTAAAACTTATGAAGAAATAGCAAATGAATATAATATTACACGAAATAGGGTAATGCAGATAGAAGATAATTTTTTAAGAGATGCAAGAAGAAATTGGAATATAATAAGATTTACTAAATAATATATGTTTTTTAATAGTTAAAGGAATGGTATATGAATTATATAAAGTTAGGTCGAGAGATATCTTGTATATTAAGACATAATCCCGAAGAATACAATTTAAAACTTGATGATAATGGGTTTATTGGCATTGATTTATTATTAGATGCTTTAAATAAAAGAAATAGGTATAATAAAGTTATTACTTTAGATAATATTAAATATATTTTAGATATTTCCGAGAAGAAAAGATGGGAAATAGTTGATAATAAAATAAGAGCATATTATGGGCATTCGTTTAATAATAAAATTAAATTTGAAGAAAAAGAACCACCAATAATACTTTATCATGGTACATATAATGATGTATTAGATAATATATTAAATGAAGGATTAAAACCTATGCAAAGGCAGTATGTTCATTTATCAGAAACAATTGAAATGGCTAAGCAAGTAGGGAAAAGAAGGGATAATCATCCAGTAATATTAGCCATCGATTCTTCTAAAGCGTTTGATGATGGAATAAAATTTTATTATTCTACTAATGGAGTTTGGTTAGTAGATTATATGCCACCTAATTATTTATCTGTAATAGGAAGACGTAGGGTAAGAAAAATTAAATAAATATAATACAAAGTATGCTATGATGAGTTAAGGGTGATTCTTATATGACTAATATTCTTATTGCTGAAGATGATAATAGTATTCAAAGTATTTTAAAAGAAGTTTTAAAATATAAATATAAAACTTATCATGCATATTCTGGAACAGAAGCATTACTAGTATTAGAAAAAGAACATATAGATTTAATTTTATTAGATTTGATGTTACCGGGTTTGAGTGGCGAAGAAATAATTACTAAAGTAAAAAATATACCTATTATAATAGTAACATCTAAAATAGATATAGAAGATAAAGTTAAATGTTTATTAAAAGGTGCTAATGACTATATAACTAAACCTTTTGATATAAAAGAGTTACTTGCCCGTATTGATGTTCAATTAAGACTTAGAGTAAATTATAATACTAAGTTAATACATAAGAATTTAGAATTATTAGATGACAATAAAACTTTAAAAATAAATAGTTCAACAATTAAATTAACTAAAACTGAATATGCAATATTTAAGCAATTATTATTAAATTATCCCAATGTTATAAGTAAAGACTCATTATTAAATTTAATAAGTAAAGATACACTTGATTGTGATGAAAATTCTCTAAAAGTTCATATTAGCAATATTAGAAAAAAAATTAAAAGTATAAGTGATAAAGATTTTATAGAGTCCGTTTGGGGTATTGGTTTTAAACTTAAATCTTAACTAAATTTTAACTTTTTCTTAACCAATTTCTTAACTTTTTTCTATTAAAATTAATATAGAAGGGAAGTTAATTAAATATGGAATATGTTTTAGAAGTATCTAATTTAACTAAAAAATATAAAGAATTTAAAGGATTAAATAATCTTAATTGTAAAGTTCCTAAAGGTTCTATTTATGGTTTAATAGGTAAAAACGGTGCTGGAAAAACAACATTAATTAGAATTATTTGCGGTCTACAAAAACCTACTAATGGAACATACTCTATTTATGGTAATAAAAACTTCCAAAGAAGAATTAGTGCCATAATTGAGTCTCCATCAATAATTAATAATTTAACAGCAATAGATAACTTAAAAGTTCAATCTAAATTAGTTGGAATGCCTTCATATGATGAAATAGACGAATTGTTATCATTAGTTAATTTAACAAATACTAAGAATAAAAAAGTATATAATTTTTCTTTAGGAATGCGTCAAAGACTTGGAATTGCTATGTGCCTAGTAGGCAATCCTGATTTTCTGATTTTAGATGAACCAATAAATGGTCTTGATCCTGAAGGAATAGTAGAAATTAGAGAGTTATTATTAAAATTAAACAAAGAAAAAAATATTACTATTTTAATATCTAGTCATTATTTAGATGAATTATCTAAAATTGCTACTTATTATGGCTTTATAGATAATGGTTATATGATAAAAGAAATAAGTAAAGAAAGTTTAGATAAATTATTACAAAAAAGAATTATCTTAAAAGTAAAAAAAGTAAGTCAAATAATACCATTATTAGAAAAAATGAATATATCATATCAAGTTATTGATGATGAAAATATTATTTTATATGGTGATATTGATATCCAAGATTTACTATCTTATCTAAAAAATAATAATCATAAAGTATTAAAAGTTATTGAAAAAGATGAAACCTTAGAAAGTTATTTTATGAACTTATTGGGTGGTGATAGTGATGATTAATTTAATAAATAGTAATATTGAAAGAATAAGAAGAAGTAAATTAAAATATATATTTCTAATAGTAATATTTTTAGCTATACTAACTATTATTTATAATTATTTAAAAATAAACTCTATTAATAATATAATCATAGTAGAAGATTTGGTGCTTAATTGTGGAGTAGTTATCGGTTTTATATGCGCTATTATGGTAAATTTTTTTATTGGTGAGGAATATACAGATGGTACTATTAGAAATAAAATTATTTTAGGTTATAGTAGATATAAAATATATTTAGCTAATTTAATTACATTAATTAGTATTGCTTTGATATGCTATTTAATATATGTAGGTATTATATTTGGTTTAGGAATACCTATATTTGGAAATATAATTAGTTCTTTTAATGATGTAATTATTAGATTAATAGATTTAACTTTTATAATTATTGCTTATATATCAATTTATACTTTTATTTCTCAACTTATTAATAATCAAGTAATAACAATTAGTTTATGCTTATTAATTATGATATTACAAATATTTAGTAGTTTATTATTTGTTACTAAATTAGAAGATTCAGAATATTATGATACTTATATACCTGAAAATACTAAAGTAATATATGAAACAATGATTAATATAATGCCAGTAGGTCAAGCGTATGAAATTAAAAATGGTAGAACGCTACCAGAAGATTCTTTTGAAATTTTATGGATTTATTCTAGTATTACATCATCAATATTAACTATTATAGGTTTAATAATATTTAAAAGAAAAGATATAAATTAGAAAGGTAATTATTTATGAGTATCTGGTTTTATTTATGTATTATAATATTATGTATTACTAGTATTATTTCTATAAAATATATATTACTTAAGTTATCTTTAAATAAAGTATATAAAGATTTTGAAATTATAATAAATTCAGATACTAATAATTTATTAACTATTTCATGTAATGATAAAAATTTAAAAGAATTTATAAATAAACTTAATAAGAATTTAAAAAGATTAAGAAAGTTAGAATTAGAATATAAAGAAGGAAATATTAATTTAAAACATACAATTACAAATATATCTCATGATTTGAGAACACCACTTACTGCTATAAAAGGTTATCTTGATATATTAGATAAAAAGAAATTAACTAAAGAGCAAATTAAATATCTTAATATTATTAATACTAAGGTTAATGATTTAGTAAATTTAACCGAAGAATTATTTAACTATTCTAAAATAGTAGATAAAACTTATTTAATAAAAAGTTGTGTTAAACTTTATGACTGATTAATATATTCGGCATAAGCAATATTTAAATCAATAGGCATATTGATA
>CALWAK010000052.1 GCA_944373095.1 uncultured Bacilli bacterium | reverse complement strand
TCTTATGTATATTATACCAAATAAAAAGACTACTGTTATGCTTTACAGTAATCTTTGTATACTTTTTCAGTAGTCTCATTTTGCATGTTTTGTTTTTTATTTGTTTTTGCTATAATTACTACAAGGAGAATACGATGAAAAAAATTTCAATATTAGCATTACATTTAAATTATGGTGGGATTGAACGTGCCATTGTATCTTTGGCAAACTTGGCCTGTGATAAATATAAAGTAGAAATAGTATGTACATATAAAATGAAAGATGAACCAGCCTTTAAATTAAACTCTAAGGTAAATGTTAAATATTTAAATAGTTTTATTCCAAATAAAGAAGAATTTAAAAAAGCAATAAGAGAAAAAAATATATTTGATATATTAAAAGAGGGAATTAAAAGTATAAAAATATTATATTTAAGAAAAAAAACTATGGTTGATTATATAAAAAATATAGATAGTGATATTATTATATCAAGTAGATTTTTATTTAATAAAATATTATCTAAATATGCCAAAAGTTACGTAACAACCATTGGCTGGGAACATAATCATTTTCATGGCAATTATAAAATTGCAAAAAAGACAGCTAAAAGTGTTAAAAAATTGGATTATTTTGTTTTAGTCTCACAGGAATTAAAAAAATATTATTCACATTTATTAATAAATACAAATTGTAAGTGTATTTATATTCCAAATATTATAGATGAAATACCTAAAAATAGTTCTAATTTAAAAGAAAAAAGATTTATAAGTGTTGGAAGACTTTCTAAAGAAAAAGGATATATGGATTTACTAAAGATTGCAAAAAAATTGTTTGATAAATATAATGATTGGCATTTAGACATTATAGGCGATGGTGAAGAAAAAGAAAAACTTATAAATTTTGTAAAAAATAATAATTTAACTAAAAATATAACTTTTCATGGTTTTCAAAATAGGGATTATATCAATAATATTTTATCTAAATCATCAATATATTTGATGACTTCATATACTGAAAGCTTTGGAATAGTTTTGCTTGAGGCTGGAAGTTTTGGATTACCATTAGTAGCATATTCTTCTGCAGAAGGGGCTAAAGAAATAATAACAAATGGTATAAACGGATATTTAATTGATGATAGAAATGAAATTAAATACATAGAAGTAGTAGAAAAATTAATGAATGATTATGATTTAAGAAAGAAATTAGGAAACTGTTCTTTAGAAAGTGTAAAAAAATATTTAGGAAGTAATATAATAAATGAATGGGAAAATATATTTAAATAGGTGATAACTTAATGAGAAGTAGTAGTAAAATTTTTGATAAATTAATTATATTATTTATTTTATTTCAACCTTTTATTGACGCTATTACAATGTATCAAATAAGAAGTCCATTAAAAATACCTTCTATTTCTGTATTAACAAGAGGTTTATTTTTCGTAGTAATAATCTTTTGGCTATATAAAAATAGTTCAAAAAAGTTTTTAATCTATTTTCTTTTAGGATATTTTATTATAGATATAATATATATAAATTTCTTTACTTATAATAGTCTTTATCAAGAAACAGCATTTTTATTTCAAGTTTTTTATTTTTCTTTTAATATATATTTTTTTATTAATTATGATAATAAAGTTATAAATGATAAATTCATATACAAAGTATACTTAATTTATTTAAATTTAATAATAATACCTTATTTATTAGGTATAGGCGTTTATGCTAGTGATTATTATATTGGAAAATCGGGTTACTATGGTTTATTCAATGGAGGAAATGAAATAAGTGCGATAATATTAGGCTTAATGCCTATTACTATATATTATTTAATTAAGAATAAAAACTGGTTTTTAAAGCTATTTACTTTGATAGAAACATTAGCTTGTGTAATTTTAATAGGAACAAAAACAATACTTTTAGGTACTATAATAATTATTATTTATTTTATTTTTAATTTTATTAAAAGAAATTATAAAATAATATCAAGAAAACAATATATATATTTAGGATTAGTTTTTATTTTAATTTTAGTAATTAGTTATTTTGTTTTACCTATGACTCCATTATTTAAAAACATTTATTTAGCATTAAAATTTTTTAATGTTAATTCTATAAGAGATTTTACTAATATAGATGTAATAGATAGTATAATATTTTCCGGTAGATTAAATTTATTAAAGAGTATAAATGAAATATATATGAATTCAAATATTTTAATAAAAATATTTGGTTTAGGAGAAAGCACTTTATTAAATTTAAAATTAATTGAAATAGATATATTTGATATTTTTTATAGTATTGGAATTCTTGGTAGTTTAGTATATTTAATTATATTTATATTAATTATAAAAAATATAAAACTAAATTCTATATATAAATTTAGTTTTATATTATTACTAATAGTATCTTTATTTACTGGTCACATTTTAACAAGTACATGTGTATCAATTTATTTTGGAATATTAGTATTATTAAGTAAAAATGATGATAATTATATAAAAAAATAATTATTATGAAAAAAAGAGGTATTTATGAAAAAAGTAATATTCATTGCAAGTACTGGAGGGCATCTAAATGAGTTACTTCAGTTAGAACCATGTTTTAAAAATTATGATTATACTTTAATTACAGAAAAAACAAAAAGTAATTTAAACTTAAAAAATAAGCATAAAAAAGTATATTTTTTAGTATCTGGAACATATACGACGTTAAAAGCTAAGATATTATATCCATTTAAATTTTTAATTAATTGTATAAAATCATTATATTTTTATATAAAAATTAATCCAGATGTGGTTGTTACTACTGGAACACATAATGCAGTACCAATGTGTTATATTGCACATTTTTTTAAGAAAAAAGTAATTTTTATAGAAACGTTTGCTAACAGTAGTTATCCCACAAAATCTGGGCGCATGGTATATCCAATAGCAGATGTTTTTATCGTTCAGTGGGAAAGTATGAAAAAGTTTTATCCTAAAGCCATATATGGTGGATGGATATTTTAGGAGTATATTATGATATTTGTTACATTAGGAACGCATGATAAACCTTTTAATCGTTTATTAAATGCCATTGAAAAAGAAATAATAAATAATAATATAAAAGATGAAGTTATAGTTCAAGCTGGTGCAAGTAAATTTAAATCTGATTATATGAAAATATTTGATTTAATATCAATGCAAGAATTTGATGAATTAGTTAGTAAATGCGATTTATTAATTACTCATGGTGGGGTTGGTAGTATTATGACAGGATTAAAAAAAGGGAAAAAAGTAATTGCATGTGCTAGACTTGCAAAATATCAAGAAGTAGTTAATGATCATCAAAAGCAAATAATTGAAAATTTTGATAAGGAAGGATATATTATTGGAGTAACAGACTTAAAGAATTTATCAAATGCACTAAAAAAAGTTAGTAATTTTAAACCCAAAAAATATATAAGTAATACAAAAAATATGATTAAATTAGTTAAAGAAAAAATAGAGGAATAATAAATTTAATTATTAAAATTTTTTTAAATTTACTTAGTAACTATTAATGCTATTGGTTAATAGTTTTTTTTTATTTAGAAATAAATTTAATTTATATGCATAAAATTTAATGGTGATTTTTTTGATAAAAAGTGGAGATTATATTACAAGAAAAAGTTATCAAAATGACATGGTTTTTGTTGTTTTAAGTGTTAAAAATAATATTGTATATTTAAAAGGTGTAAATGATAGATTATATGCTGATAGTCCTTTAGAAGATTGTCAAATCGTTGATAAGAATATATTAAATGATGATTTTATACCTCCAGGAATTAAAGAACAAAATTTAACTAGGGATGATTACTTTTATATACCAGCTAAAATCTTACATTTAGATGGTGATTCTGAATATTTAAATCGATGTATGAATTTTTATAAAGAAAATAAAGTATTTGCTATTGGTAGGAAAATAGAAGAAGATATGTTAGCTAGTTCAATAACTGAATATTTAGAAGAAGTAAAACCAGATATAGTTATTATAACTGGACATGATGCTTATCTACGAAAAAAAGGAGATAAAAAAGATTTAAATAATTATAAAAATTCTAAAAATTTTGTTCAAGCGGTAAAACAAGCAAGAAAGTATGAAAAATCTCATGAGAAGTTAATAATTATAGCTGGAGCATGTCAAAGTAATTATGAAGAATTAATTAAAGCAGGTGCTAATTTTGCAAGTAGTCCTAAAAGAGTAAACATTCACGCTTTAGATCCTGCGATTATTGCTGTAAGTATAGCCTTAACAAAAAAAAGTGAGGAAGTTAATTTAATTGAACTTTTATCAAAAACAAAAAATGGTGCACTTGGAATAGGAGGAATTATGTGTAATGGAATGATGTATGTGGGGTATCCAAGATGAACGTATCTGATATTAAAGAAGAAATTAAAAGTTTAATTAATAAGCAAGTTATGATAAATGTGAATGGCAGCCGTAGTAGACATGAAATGTATAAGGGAATAGTAAATGAAGTTTATCCCAATATTTTTACAGTTTTAGTAAATGGTGTGAATAAGAGTTTTACATATGCCGATGTTGCTATCGGTGATGTAAAGATTTATCACATATAAATAAAATTTCTTGATATTTAAGTATAACTGAGATAAAATTAAGATAAGTTGAAATAGACTTTAGAAGGAGAGTAATGCTATGCAAGTTACATCAGTTAGCGTTAAAAAAATTGAAAAAGAAGGATCAAGAATGAGAGGTATAGCATCTATTTTATTAGATGATTCATTCGCAGTACATGATATTAGAATTATTGAAGGGGATAATGGGCTATTTATTGCTATGCCAAGTCGCAAAACAGCTACTGGTGGATATAGAGATATAGCACATCCTATTAATCCTGATGCTCGTAAAATGCTTGAAGATGCTATAATTGCTGAATATAAAAAAGCAGAATAAAAATTAAAAATGCTACTTAAATTCTAAGTAACATTTTTTTATTTTGACTGAATAGATAGTATAATATTAATTTAATTATAAAAAATAAATATTAACAAATATAAATAAATAAATTATCGCATATAATTTATTGGTGATAATAGTGGATATAAAAGATTTAGCAATAGAAAATTTAATTAGTGAGATAAAAATTAATGATCGTAAAAAAATTTCTTTAAGTGGTATAAAAAAATTAGTAAGCTTTGATCCAGAAGAGTTTTTAATGGATACAACCCTTGGACCCTTGGTATTAAAAGGAAGCAATTTAGAAATTGTTAAATTAGATACATTATCTGGAAATTTAAATATAAAAGGTAAAATAAACTCACTTACTTATTTAGATGGAAGGGATAGTAAAATGAAAAATAATGTACTATCTAAATTATTTAAATGAATATAAAAATACAATTATTTTGCTTTATTATTTCTTTTATTTATGGATTTTTAATAGATAGATTAATGAATTGGCATATTAAAAAATTAGGAAAAGAGAATTTAATTATTAAAGTAATTATTTGCATTTTATTAACATATATAATAGTTATTAGTTATGTAGATATAATATACTTTATTAATAATGGCAACTTTCATATATATTTTATTCTTTTGATAATTATTGGAGTTATAGTGTCAAAAAACTTTAAAAGATTTGTAAAATTAAGGGTTAAGAATAGAAAATAATTAAATAAAGTGATACAATCTCTTTTATAAGAGGGATTGTATGACTCAAGATACTCGTAAAAAAAAATCTATTCATAAAAGAAGAATAAGAATTTATTTGATGATATTTATTGGTTTGGTATTTTTATTAATTAATAGTGTTTATAGTGATTGGCGTCAAATATTATCTAATAATAAATTAAAGGAAGAATTACAAACTAAATATGTAAATTTATTAGAAGAAGAAAAAAGGCTATCTTCAGAAGTCATTAAATTACAAGATAAGGAATATATCCTTTTATATGCTAGAGAAAAGTTTGGATATTCTAAAGATGGTGAATTAGTAATTCAAATTTATAGTGATGATAAGGAAAAAAGTGAGTAAGAATTTAATAAGGCAATCGCATAAAAATTATGAGACTATAAACTAGGAATGACATTAAATATAAGATTTTCAATGTTTTGAAAA
>CALWAK010000051.1 GCA_944373095.1 uncultured Bacilli bacterium | reverse complement strand
CTTCATTTGAGGGCTTGCTAGTATATTGGCCTTATAGGCCATGTGAAAACCACGTCTTTTAGGCGTGGTTATTTATTATATAATATTAAAGAAAAAGTTTTGAAAGTAGGTAAAAAATGATAATTAATTATTCAAATCAGGAAGTTATCAAAGGAAAAAAGTCCATTTTTCTTGCTGGACCAACTCCAAGAAGTCAAGATGTTAGATCTTGGCGAATAGAAGCATGTCATATTTTAGAAAAACTAGGTTTTGATGGAGTAGTATATATTCCAGAATATTCTAATAATATGCCTAAAGAAGATTATGTTGATCAAGCAATGTGGGAGCGTATTGCCTTAACTAACTCAACTGTAATAGTATTTTGGATTCCAAGAAAAATACCAGATATGCCAGCTTTTACTACTAATGTGGAATTTGGCTATTGGCTACATTCTGGTAAAGTTATTTATGGGCATCCATTGGATGCTACTAAAGTAAAATATTTAGATTGGTTATATAAAACAGATTATGACAAGGAACCAATTTTTGAATTAGAAAACCTATTAAAAGAAGCAATAAATTTAGTAGAAACTTTATATACTCCGGAAGAATTTGAAATTATCCCTGTTAAACAAAGAAAAATCTTAGAAAAAAAGAAATGTTAGTGTTAAAATATTATTTAGTTTTAAGGAGGGTTTATGGAAGTAACAAATGTTAGAATTACCAATATAATGGGACTATGTTGTATTTTAGATGATTATGATAAATTTTTTCATGATTTACAAACATTAAATAATGGAAAAGACAATATATATCGTTTGATGGATATTTTAGAAGGTAAGAAGATGTTTGGATATTCTAAAATTAAACGTTTTTATCAAAAAAATAGGAAAATAATAGAAAAATTAGAAAAAATATTGGATAAAAATGATTTAAAATACTTTTTATTTAGTGTTTATTCAGCATTTGCTTGTAAACCAATAAATGATTTTTATAATTATATTATAGTTAATAAAATAGATGCAAATGAGGTACTTAAACTATTTGATAGAATTATGAATTTGGGATTTTGGACTTTTGATTTTTATGAAAATAAGGATTTTAGTAATAAATTATATGAAATAAGTGAAAATTTACCGAGTAATTCAGATATTAAATTCTTAGAACATATGGAAGTTGTTCCAACATATCCTGGTAAAATTTGTTATTTTAGTGAAAGATCTAATTATTTGATTACTATTGTATCATCAAAAACAAAAGCTTCTTATTTTCATAATAATATTGCTATTAACAATTTAATATTTGATCCTAATTGTTTGCCATGTGAGATTAATATTGAGGAAATTTTTTCTTTACTTTTAGAAAAACATGTGCTTCAAGCAAGTGCTGTAAATGCCATAAAATATACAAGAGATTTAGATAGTATTATTATAAATTTAGGTGAAATTCTTGAACAAATTAATAAGTTAAAGAAAAGAATTGATAGTAAACAAACTAAAGAAGGGTTATCAAGTACTTTAAAGAGTTTAGAAGATGAATTAAAAAATTTAAGAACGCTGGAACAAAAGTATAAAGAAATTTCATTAATGCGTCATAATAATTTAACAATAGAAGATTTAAATGGACAAACTAGAAAACTAACAAAATAAAAGGTAAGCTGGTTGACACATCTAAATTTTAGTTTTATAATCAATTTATATTAAATGTTGGGAAAAAGTAATTATTAAATTATTTTATAGAGAGCTAGTGGTTGGTGGAAACTAGTAAATGTTAATAATGAAAGAACAGCCTATAAAAAAACATTCGTAAGTTATGCGTTAAATACATATTAAGGTAGATAAAATCTATAAAGTAAGATGGCACCACGGGATTACTCGTTCTTACATTATAGATTTTTTTATATTTAGGGAGGATTTATGAATAAAATATATGTTAATGAACTAAATAATTATATAGATAAAGATATAGTATTTAGTGGATTTGTTGATACTATTAGAGATAAAAAGTGGGTTATGTTTGTTATCTTAAGAGATTCTACTGGTAAGGTACAAATGACTATTGAAAAATCAGTAGAAGAAAATAGTAATTTATTAGAAATAATGAGTAATCTAAGTAAAGATTCTGTTATTAAAGTAACAGGAAAATTAGTTAGTAATGAAGCTGTAAAATTAGGAGGTATAGAATTAATTCCTAGTAAGATAGAAGTTTTATCTAATGCTAATGAGTTACCATTTGATTACAATAATTTAGATGGGGTAAACTTAGATACAAGATTAGATTACCGTTTCTTAGATATGCGTAATGAAAAAAATATCTTAGTACGCAAAGTTGAATCTTGTTTAGTAGAAGGTATGCGTGAGTATTTATATAGTAAAGATTTTACAGAAATTCATACACCAAAGTTAATTGGCGCAGCATCAGAATCAGGTAGTGAAGTTTTTGAAGTAAAGTACTTTGATCGTAATGCATATCTTGCTCAATCACCTCAATTTTATAAACAAATGGCAATGGCTGCTGGTTTATCAAAAGTATTTGAAGTAGCACCTGCATTTAGAGCCGAAAACTCTAATACTAATCGTCATGCTACAGAATTTACTTCTTTTGATATCGAATTTAGTTATATTGATTCTTATTTAGATGTAATGGATTTAGAAGAAGATTTACTTATTGCTGGTTTAACTAAAGTAAAAGAAAAATATGGTGATACTATTAAAGAAGTATTTGGTAAAGAAGTAATAATACCTAAAAAGCCATTTCCAAGAATTAAATTACAAGATTTATATCAAGAATTACATAATTTATATAATTATGAAATACCTAAAGAAGATATTGGGGATATGAATGCTGAAGCTGAAAAATTAACTACTAGGTATGCTATGGAAAAGTATAATAGCGAATTTATTTTTGTAACTGATTATAGTGCTACTAAAAGAGCATTCTATCATATGCGCAATGAAGAAGGTATTCCATGTGGGTATGATTTAATTTGGCGTGGTAGTGAGATTACTACTGGTGCTCAAAGAGAACATAGGTATGATGTATTAGTTAATCAAGCTAAAGAAAAAGGCTTAGGAGAAGATGTTAAATTCTATTTAGAATTCTTTAAATATGGTATGCCTCCACATGGTGGATTTGCTTTAGGAGTAGATCGTTTAACTATGTTATTACTTGGTTTACCATCTGTTAAAGAAACCCAATTCTTATTTAGAGGGCCAAATAGATTAACACCATAGAAAGGATATTAAAAATGGATATTAAAGAAATTACAAGAGAATATTTAGATAAAGAACTTACAATATGTGGATGGGTTAAAAATCATCGTAAGCAATCTAACTTAGGTTTTATTGCTTTAGGTGATGGAACTTGTCTAAAAACATTACAAGTAGTGTATGATAAAGATATAAATGATTTTGAAGAAATTCAAAAAATTCATATTGGTTCTTCAATTGAAGTAACTGGCATTTTAAAAGAATCACTTGGAGCAGGTCAAGATATTGAATTAGTTGCCTCAAAAATTACACTTTTAGGAGATTGCCCTGAAGACTATCCAATTCAACCTAAAAGACATACAAGAGAATTTTTAAGAAGTGTTGCATATTTAAGACCACGTTCTAATTTATTTAATGCTGTATTTAGGGTAAGAAGTACTGCTGCTCAAGCAATTCATGAATATTTTAGATTACATAATTATGTTTATGTCCATACTCCATTAATTACTACTGCTGATTGTGAAGGATCAGATCAAATGTTTAAAATCACCACACTAGATTTCAATAATTTACCTAAGAAAGATGGTAAAGTAGATATGTCTGAAGACTTATTTGGTAAAGCAGCATTTATAACTGGTAGTGGCCAATTACATGGGGAAACATATGCTCATGCTTATAAAAAAATCTATACTTTTGGGCCTACTTTTAGAACTGAAAACTCTAATACTAAAACACATGCTAATGAATTTTGGATGATTGAACCAGAAATTTGTTTCTGTGATTTAGAAAAATTAATGGATATTGAAGAAGAATTTTTAAAATATATAGTTAAATATGTTTTAACAAATTGTTCAGATGAAATAGAATTCTTTGATAAATTTGTTGAACAAGGTTTAAAAGAAAAATTAAAGAAAATTCTTTCTAGTAATTTTGTTCGTATTGATCATAAAGATGTTGTTGATATATTGAAAAAAGCACCAAACAAATGGGAATTTGAACCTGATTATAATGAAGATATTGCTAAAGAACATGAAAGATATATTACGGAATACTTTAATGGACCAGTATTTATTAAAAATTGGCCAAAAGATATTAAGGCATATTACATGAAATTAAATCCGGATAATAAGACAGTTGCAGCGGTTGATTTAGAAGTGCCTGGTGCTGGAGAGTTAATGGGTGGTTCTCAAAGAGAAGAAGATTACGATAAACTTCTTGCTAGAATGAAAGAATTTAATATTGATTACAAAGAAATTGAGTGGTACTTAAATTTAAGAAAATATGGTACTACAATTCATTCTGGATTTGGTATGGGGTTTGAAAGACTTATTATGTATTTAACGGGTATTGATAATATTCGAGATGTTATAAGTTATCCAAGAACACCTGGCTCTTGTGAGTATTAATAAGTGTCATAAATTGACATTTATTTTTTTTAATATTTATTGTATTGAAGAATGACATATGTTAATATACGTATCAGGTGAGGAAATTATGGAAAAACAAGACGATTTTAAACTATCAAAAATATTTTTAGATGTCGCTAGTAATTTGTCTTTAGCTGACTCAAAAAAAAGCATTAAATTAAATATAAAAGATTATGGGGCGTTAGAACAGGCATTAAAAGACTATCTAACTAATATTTTAGGGTATAAACCTGAATTTGATTATAATCAATATTTTCCAGAAATTAGAAAATATTTTGAAAATATTTTAAATAATAATTTTGCTTTTAATAAAGATGTTGTTGAAAATATAAAAGATTATGGAAAGAAATTTATAGAAATTTTTAATAACCATTATTATTTAACAATATTTACAATTGTAATGAGAAGGATCTATAGTCCTAGTTATTCAGGAAGAATTGATTACGGTAATACTGAAACAGTTAATAGTTACGATATTTTTATAAGTCACTTAAATAACTCATTGATATTTGGACATATAACTAGAAAAAACGAGGATTCTCTACCACCGATATATGTAAGTGATATTGATGAATTTGATAGTGTTTTAAAAGAATATATTGATACTGTTAGAACTAGTTCTTCATATTATAATATTTTGGCAAGAGATGAAATATATGCTAGTGAAGAAGATAAAATAAAGGCGTTAATTGAAAGCACAATTTTTAACATTACTAATGCTGATGCAGCACATATAACAAAGTTTTTTAGAAAATATACTTTATTTTTGCAAGACCATACTTTTTGTCCTTTAAGTAGTCCCTACAAAATAGGTTATGCTTTTGATGATGACCTCTATGTTATGTATCGTAAAAGTGAACCTGAATATGAAACCCCTTATTATTTTTCTTTTATGTTACCAAATAGAAGAATAGAACTACCAGTAGTTCGTTTAGGAATTAAAAATGAAGATGGTTTTAAAACTGCTCATATACTTGCAACTCAATCTAGTCAAAGAATGTTAAACTATTTTGAATTAAATAAGATTAATAATGAAATAAAAGCTATGCTACCAAAAAGCAAATATTTTCGCTTTTTTAATCCATCACACTATATATCTATTTTAATAACTTTTGGAATTTTAAATGGTGCTGGCATTAAAAATATTGAAATAGCTGAAATGTTACCTCTTAGGTATCGTAAGACAATAATAGATAGAAGTATGAGTGATGATGAAGGTGAACGTTATCAAACTAGGTTAACAAATAAAAATATCATTACTTATATGCGTTTATTTGATCAAATAAAAGGTGTTAAAATTATAGACTATCCTGATGGTTATTCACCATTAACTTTAATTTTGGAAGACAATATTGAGTGTCCTAATGATGAATTGCAAAAGTTATATGATTATGGGTATCAACTTGGAGTTTCTTTAAAAGAAAAAACTTTAAAATTAAAATATTGATTATAAAAATAAATTATGATATTGTAAGTAACAATTTAAAAGAATATAAAAAAATGGAAGCATAACAACTTCCATTTTTAATGTGTGCTAGGCATGGCATATATCTAGGTGGTGAAAGTCCATTACACGCGTACATATCAACGAAGTGTTAGGGAA
>CALWAK010000050.1 GCA_944373095.1 uncultured Bacilli bacterium | reverse complement strand
ATGGTCGAGAAGACAGGATTCGAACCTGCGACCCCTTGGTCCCAAACCAAGTGCACTACCAAGCTGTGCTACTTCTCGATTATTAATAAATAAAACACTGATAAATAAATTTTAACATAATCAAAGTATTATTTCAAGCATTTTATTTACTATATAAAAACCCGTAAATACGGGATACTAACTAAATGGTGTCTTGTTGGAGATTCGAACTCCAGACCCTTTGATTAAAAGTCAAATGCTCTACCTACTGAGCTAACAAGACATAACTAATAAATGGCTGCCTCGGATGGACTCGAACCATCGGAATGTCAGAGTCAAAGTCTGATGCCTTACCACTTGGCTACGAGGCAATAAGAAATGGTGGAGGGACATAGATTTGAACTATGGAACCCGAAGGAACAGATTTACAGTCTGCCGCGTTTGACCACTTCGCTATCCCTCCACAAAAATGGTGCCGACAGAGAGAATCGAACTCCCAACCTACTGATTACAAGTCAGTTGCGCTACCTATTACGCTATGTCGGCAAATGGTGGACGCTATAGGACTCGAACCTATGACCCCCTGCTTGTAAGGCAGGTGCTCTAACCAACTGAGCTAAGCGTCCATTTGCATTAAAAAATATAACACAAATAAAGGATATTTGTCAATAAAAATTAAATGGTGGCTCCAACGGGAATTGAACCAGTGACACAAGGATTTTCAGTCCTCTGCTCTACCGACTGAGCTATGGAGCCAAATGGCGGTTCGTACGGGATTCGAACCCGTGATCTTCTGCGTGACAGGCAGACGTCATAGGCCTCTAGACTAACGAACCATGGTTGCGGAGAATGGATTTGAACCAATGACCTCAAGGTTATGAGCCTCGCGAGCTACCGAGCTGCTCTACTCCGCGATAAATATTTAATGGCGGAGGAAAAGGGATTCGAACCCCTGCGCCGCTCACGCGGCCTCCTGGTTTTCAAGACCAGTCCCTTCAACCGAACTTGGGTATTCCTCCATTCATTGCATCTTCCAGCAACAAATTGATTATAGCACAATAATTTTATTAAAGTCAATTAAAATTGTAAATATTTTTTAGAAAAAATTTTAAAAGTTTTACTTGCATTGTCTAAAAAAATGCGTTATACTTAAATAGTCTTATAAAAAGACAAGTGCCTGCCCAAGTGGCGGAATAGGTAGACGCACAGGACTTAAAATCCTGCGAGATTTAACCCTCGTGCCGGTTCAAGTCCGGCCTTGGGCACCATTTAAGATAATTACTCGAAACAATTATGTTTCGAGTTTTTTGTTTTTTTGATTTAATTATATTTTATATTCTTTCTTTTTCTCATTAATCCACGTATCTAAATTATCTTTTAAAGGTTTAAAACCATTTTTAGATTCAATATTTTTAGTAATATTCTCTCTACTTTTATAATCTATATCTTTTATAGATAATTTTAATTTCTTATTTTTTGAATCTACTTCCACCACTTTACAATAAATTAAGTCTCCAACCATAGCATACTCTTGAATATTTTTTATAAATTTTTTTGATATCTCTGATATGTGAATTAATCCTGTATACTGTTTATTAACTTTTACAAAGATACCATACTTTAAAACGCCAGTAACTTTACACCTTATTAATTGACCTTTATAATATTTTTCCATAATTTAACCTCACATAAATTTTATCAAGAAAAAATAATTAAAGCAAATTATTATGCTTTACTTCTCCAAAACAAGTTAGATATAATATATTTGGTGATTTAGATGAATGAAGAAGAAAAAATAATTAATGTAATTAATAATATTAAACCATATATTAATAGTGATGGCGGAGATATAGAATTTATAAAATATGAAGATAAATATGTATATATAAAATTACACGGAGCTTGTGCTGGTTGTGGATTAGTGGATTATACTATAAATGATGTAATATATAATGCTATATTAGATGAAATTAATGATTGTAAAGGAGTAATAAATATCGATTTATAATTTATTACTTCTTTTTATTATCCATGGTATTTCAGGTATATTATATTTATTTTTTATTTCATAATAACAATCTTTTAAGAATAATTCATATTCATTTTGTTTATTCATAATATTAATAATTTTTTTATCATCACATATATCGTTTGCTATAAACTGACTAAATAAATCAAAATAATAAGTAGGATATAATAATCTTGCATATAGTAAAATAAAATCACTATATGTATATCTATCATCACTTAATAAAGACTTTATATCATTTAATGGATTATAATTATCACTATTAAAAAAATAAATTTTAATATATTCTGCATAATCTCTTACATCGTAGTCTTCTATTAAAGATAATGTATTATAATAATTTATTGGAATATTAGGATAAAAAATACGATGGTGAACTAAAGAAATATTTTTAGAATCATTAACTAAATTATCTAAATAACTTATAGCATTTTCTCCTAAACCAATATAATAACTAAAACTATTGATAAGAATATCCTTTCCTATTCCCAATTCCCCCATCTGTTCTTCCATATAATCTATTTTATTTTGCCAAATATTTTTCCATATATTTTTACCTTTATTAATAATAGTTCTCTTTTCATGCAGCATATCTTTAAAATTTATATTATCATCAAGCAAAGTATTTACCCTAAAAAGAATATAATTTTTATCATTATAAATTGTAATGTAATTATTAAATCTATTTCTTAATAACACATGATATCTTCTATTAATATTATATATATATAAGTTATTTAAATCATTTTCTAATCTATTAGTATTACAAAAATAATACATATTATTATCATTAAAAAAATAATAGTAATTATCCCCCATTACTATGTTACTTGCTTTAATATTATAATAATATAAAATAAAATTTTCCATATTATCACTAATAAATTATATAAAAAATAGTGATTTTTTAGACCACTATTTATTAATTAAAGACATTATATTATTTAATTTATCTTCCATTGTTTTAAGTTCTTGTTTTAATCTTTCAACCTCAGCACTATCATTACCACTTGAAATACCAATTTTACTTACATATGTATCAACTGCTTTAACAATTGTATCAATTAGTTCCTTTTTAACAGCAGCAATATCATTATTCATAACAGGTGTTTCTAAAGAACTTTCAACACTTGGACCATCAAATGAATTAGATATAGTTTCAGTAGTTTCTCCCGTTTTAGAAGATACAACATTATCAACAGTTGGAATATCAAATGGCGCTAAATTTTGATTTTCTAAATTAGAAACATTTGGTTCTGATGAAACATTAACCTGACTATTTTCAGACATAGTTACTCCAGGTATATCAATAACTGGCACATCAGAATTAGGTATATCATTAACAATATTATCAGTAGGTATTTTAATTTCTTCTAAAGAATCATTTTCAACAGGTACTACATCATTTAAATTACTATTAGTTTCAATAATACCTGGTATAATCTCAGAGCCTCCACTATTGTTAGAATCGCTTGTTGGATAAATACTAGGATCAACATTCTCCAAAACAGGTTTTATTCCTTCTTTTATAGATTCTTTTTCAGGTTTTTTAGAAGCATAATCACTAACTAATTGTGTTTTAGCAGATTCTTGAACTGCTATAACTCTAAAAACATCTCCTGCAGATTCAAATTTGCTATCAACATTAATATAATTAAAATCATAACTTGAATTAGAAATCACAGAACGCATTACATTTTTTATTGTAGCCCATTCAGAATCATCAACAATCTTAATTAACCTATTTTCAACTATTTCAGCAACTAATAATTTTATTAAACCATTTGGATCTAATTCATTACTAGTTAATACAACATATTTTTTATTGTTTGAATTAACAGAAACTTCAAACATTGAAATTTCATCATATATTATTTTTTCACCATTATCTTTTAAAACTTCTACTTTATCAAGCATAACTTACCCCATTTCTTCTATTCTACATATAAGTATAACAAAATAGATACCTCTATTCAATATATTACATGTTTTTTATAAAATAAAGTCCTAATATTATACCACTAATTATCAAAATGGCAAACAATATTATAAAAATTAATAGATTTATCTGTCCAGAATTACTAGCGAGCTTAAATTTTGTGTTAATTAACCTTTGAGAAGCTTGTTCTAATTTTTTATTAGCCTTAGTTTCGATTGGATTTATATTAAAATACGAATAAATTTTATTATTTATTTCATTTAATGTATTCTGATTAACTAACTCTAATGCTTTTTTATCTATTCCAAAAGCTTTGTAAACTATATCACTAAATAAATTATCTTTTACTGATATAAACGTTAACGTACTAGTCATTTCAAACAATTTATAATCAAAATAATTAATAGACGCATCCAAATTATAAGCTAACTTTTCATTAATTTTTCTTCGATTTTGATTATTACAATCACTATAAAATAGTAAATTTCTAAATTGAATATAATTTTCCTTAGTATAACATAATTTACTAGCTTTGCTTAAAAACATATCTATTAAATCTTCTTGTAAATATGTAAAAAATTCATTTTTTTCTAAATTATTATTATGATTAAATACTTCAACATCTATATAAGAACTAATATCTTTAAAAAATTTATTAATATGTACTTCACTTAATCCATAAATTTTTAAATTATTTAATAATACTTTATAACCATTATTTTTTCTATTATAATAAGGATTTAAAATATTATCTTCACCATATATAAAATTTAACATACATATAATATAAACCAAAAAGTCATTTGCAAATGTTAATTTTTTTTCATTTTTTAGTAATAGGTATCTTTTTATAGCAGTATCAAAACCAATATTAATAAATATATCACTATTCATATACTCACCTACTATTCATAACTATAATAACATATTTAATAATCTTTTGGTATTTTTTTTAATTACTTACTACTGGCCCAGAGCTTTCAATAAAGCCATTCAAATAATTTGGAACATTTCCCATTACAACACTACTATCTAATAATATCTCATAATAATTATCTATTAATTCTACTTGGGTAGAAATAATACTAGAATATACATTTACTTTCAAATATATACTAACAACAACATTATTTATTCCGTAGTTATTTACTTTTGTTAATAAACCACACAATACATTTTTATTTATAATAACTTTAATTGGAACTTTAAATCCTAAATTATTTAAAAAAATGTTATTAGATGCTAAACCAATCGGATATTCTAATATTAAATTATTATCTATATATTTAGAATAAGAATCATATTCATTATAATTTTTTAACCCATTATTAATATTCTCACTTATAACGCCCATTAAACTATAGGCGTCATTCATATTATAATCTACTCCTATTATTTCACCATTATTATTAGTTATTAAATTTACAATACTATCAATCTTTTTATCTGATAATATTTTTATATCAACATAATCATTAATAATTGTATTACTATACATCTTTATATTATTTTTTACAATTTGAATTAATTTTGGTGTTATATTATTACCAATAATTATAATTATATAAAAACACTCTACTAAAACTAAGATACAAATAAAATATAATTTTCTTTTTTTTATATTTTTATATTTAAACTTTCCCATATTATTTTATATGAAAAAAAAAGACTATTATTAAAATAGTCCTAAACCTAGTTCTTTATTAAGAAAAAATACTAAGCCAACTAATATTGCTAATATTACTATGAAAATTAATAATTTAATAAATATTTTAGTTTTTGTACCATTTTGTAAGTCTTCAAAATCATCAAAATCACTATCGGAAAATAAATTACTATTTGTCAAATCCTCTTCATCATCTGTATCTTCTATATCAGTAACATCTTCTTTTTTTACATCTTCTAGTTTACTTAACCCATTAATGTCAGGGGCTTCTTTTGTATCAGAATTATCTTCATCTTTTATACCTAAAACTTTAGTTGAATCATCATCACCTTTTAAGTCAGTTAATATATCTAATGGATCATTAACCATTTGTTCTTTTAAGGTAATAGTATCAATTAATTCTCTAAGTTTTTTTGATTCATCACTTTTATTATTTTCAAAAGAATAATCTTCCTTTAATTCATTTTTAATATTTAAATTATTTAAAATATCAATATTAGTATTTCTTAATTTTTTTAATCTTTCAATTTCATAGTCTGTCTCATCTGCTTCATGAGCTTTAGAAATAAATTCATTAACATTATACTCTCTAGTTTCATCTAAATTTACTCCTCGATGTTCAGATAATTCT
>CALWAK010000049.1 GCA_944373095.1 uncultured Bacilli bacterium | reverse complement strand
AAATGTTAAAAAAAGTAATATACTTATAATTGCAAAACTGTGTTTCTCGCTCATGTATAATCCTCTATTCTTATAATGATTTTATCAGATTATTATAATTTATACAACATCTAAATAAGCAAAAAACTCTAATCTATTCATTAGAGTTTGTATTAATTAATAAAATTCTATTTTCCACTAAGAGCATTAGCATCTTGAGCAGCAGCACCAACTACAATTTTTCCATTAAAAGTTTTACCTTGCATATCATTTTGATTTTCTTCTGTACGTTCAAAATGAATAGTTACTTTATAATAGTTAGTAGCACTACCAGCTACAACCTCTTTAGTAGCACTAGGAATAGCACCATTTGTAGTAGGAAGTTTAGTAGCAGTTTGTAGTGGAGAAGTATTTGTACAAGCACTTTCGCCAGCAGTACATTTTTCAATTTTATAAGTTAAGTCGTTAACGCTTTCTTCAGCACCAGTAATAGTTGTTGATACTTCAGACCAAACTAGGTTGTATGTAGTAGAAACTGGTGCACTATTAGTTACACTAAAAATAAATGACTGATCTTCTGCACCTGGCACAATATTTTGCATACTAATTTGGCCATCTTGAGCATAAATAATGCCCAATGTTGGCGTAGTTACTGATGTAGTTTTGGCAGGTTTATCTTCATCAGGATTTACTGTTGCAGTAAAGAATGAAAATGTTGTTCCTACTACTGCAGTTAATAATGTTGCAACTGCTATTACGCTTAAAAAGACCATATTCCTTTTTTCCATTTTTTATCCTCCTTCAAGTAAATATTTTTAATTATTGACCAAGACTACTAGCATCTTGAGCAGCTGAACCAACTATAATTTTTCCACTAAACGTTTTACCTTGCATATCATTTTGATTTGTTGATGTTCTTGCAAAATGAATAGTAACTTTATAATAGTTAGTACCTTTACCAGTTACAACTTCAGCATTAGCACTAGGAATAGTACTTAATGTTTTCTTAAGTGGAGTTGCAGCTTGTAATGGTGTTGTAGATGCACAGCTAGCACCATCAGTACATTTATCAATTTTATAAGTTAAATCTTTAGAAGATGCTTCAGTTCCAGCAATATTCCCAGTAACATCACTCCATATTAAATTATATGTAGTTGATACATCTGAAGTATTAGTTACACTAAAAATAAATGATTTATCTGCTGCACCTGGTACAACATTTGTCATATTAATAGTACCTTCTTGGGCATAAGTAATTCCTAATGTAGGAGTGGTTACTGTTGTAGTTTTTGCAGGATCATCCATATCTGGTTTAACTGTTGCAGTAAAGAATGAGAATGTTGTTCCTACTACTGCAGTTAATAATGTTGCAACTGCTATCACACTTAAAAAGATTATATTCTTCTTTTCCATTTTTTATCCTCCTCTATGATAAAATAATAGCAAAATATACTTCTTTTTGCAAGTCTATTTTTTACTTTTTTTTAATATATCTGAATTATCTTTAAAATGTGTATGTAACAAATTTATACATTTAGAACTACCAGGTTTATCTAGATAAGCTCTATATAGATTTTTAATATCTTCATTTTTATAAGCGACTCTAACTTTTTTAGTTTTATCAATATTATATAAACCATTACTTCGTTTTTCTCTTATTTCATTCATTTTATTTAATAAGCTTAATGGTTGTCCACCACCACCTACACATCCTAATGGGCAATTCATTACTTCGATAAAATCATAATCATACAAATGGGACAATATTTTTTCTAAATTTTTCATACCAAATACTGCACATATTTTTAAATCAATATCATTTATTTTAACATTAGTTTCTTTAATGCCAATATTACCTCGTATACTTTCTAAATTATAAAAATTAGCAGGCGCATCTTCATTAGTTAAAAAATAATAAGTTGTTCTTAATGCTGCTTCCATAACCCCACCAGAAGTACCAAATATATCTCCAGCTCCAGAACCACCACCTAATAGTATATCAAATTCACTTTCTTCTAATTTATTAAAATTAATATTACATTCCCTTAACATCATAGATAATTCACGAGTAGTAATTACATAATCCATATCAGTTAATTCTTCTCTTTGTATTTCGTATTTTTTAGCAGTACAAGGGGATACCATTACATTAATTATTTTATTACTATCTATTTCATTATATAATGAAAAATAACTTTTTATAATTGAGCCTTGCATACCAATAGGAGATTTACATGTTGATAAGTGATTTAATAAGTTAGGGTGATATATTTCCATATATTTAACCAATGAAGGGCAACATGAAGTAAACATTGGTAAATTTTTTTTGCTTTTTAATCTATTAACTAGTTCAGTAGCTTCTTCCATAATTGTTAAATCAGCACCAAAAGTTAAATCAAATACATAATCAAAACCTAATTTTTTTAAAGCTGTTACTATTTTTTTAGTAACTATTTCACCACTTAAACCATTAAATTCTTCTTGAAGAGCTACTCTTACTGCTGGTGCTAGTGACACTATTACATAATAATTTGTATCATTTATGTAATCTAATACTTTTTTATATTTATATTTAGTTACTAAAGCGCCAGTAGGACAAGCTAATACACACTGACCACAATTTATACATATAGGTTCTTTTACTTCTTCTTTATTATATTTTATACCTACTACATTTTCACATGTATTTTTACATACACCACAATTTATACATTTTTCATCTATTCTATAAATACTAGGATTATCTTTAGATATCCATACTTTTTTATCTATTACTTCTTTTTTTTCTTCTTTTAATAAAATAAAATCATCTTTTTTAGATAAACAAAATGGACAAACATAATCTTCAGTTAAATCTTTAAATAGTATTTCTTCTTTAGTTTCATCATAAATAAATGAACAATTAGGACATTTATATTTTCTCATAGTATCACCATATATTAATTTTAACATATAATAAAATAAATAAAAATGTTTTAGCACTAATTGACAAAAATAATCCTTTAGTGTAGAATGTAATTGTTATTTGTTTTGGGACTTTAGCCAAGCGGTAAGGCGTGGGACTGCAACTCCCTGATCACCAGTTCAAATCTGGTAGGTCCCTCCAATTAAAAATTTACGAACTATATAGTTCGTTTTTTTTATCAAAAAAGCTATAAAGAAATAATCTTTATAGCAATTTAATTTTATATCTTTCATTTCTAATTGTTACTATTAAATCAATAGATTCTGCTCTATTTAAATTGTAATCTACTTCTAATACTACATTACCCGATAAATCATTTGAAGCAGATTTATCTACTACTGTACTTATATTAGTATAATTCTTATCCCCATAACTATAAGTATATTCTATTGTAGCAAAATCACTATAAAAGTTAGAGATTTTTTTAAATTTAATATAATTACTATTATTATCTATTAGTAAATCATCATCTAATATTAATAAAGTCTTTTTAGTATTAGAACCAGTACTAATAGCGTTCTTTTTTTCACTACATTCTTCTTTATAACAATAATTATAAGAATAAGTATATAAATTAGTTAAATAATAAGAATTTATTTTTAATGAAGAATTTAATAAATTAGTATCTTTAAAAGATAAAGTATCTCCAATATTACCACTACTATTATTATTAATCACATTATACATTTTAGGTTTAACAGTAATCTGTTTATATTTAGGATCTGCTACTCCGTCTTTATAATTAATAGTATCTAATATTTTTACAGTATATTTTGTTTTTATTTGCGAACTAGTTAATTCATATGCTAATACATAATTATGTGTTTCTTTAGGTTTTATTGGATCATTAAAATAAGGTTCACCAATATCTAAGAATTTAGCGCTTCTATCTAATATCGGATAAAGGTATGTTCCATTTAAATCTAACCAAAAATTATCTGTATCTAGTACTTTATTAGTAGTAGATTTATTAGTTACTTCTACCACTAAAGCTAAATAATAATATCCTTCTTTTATTATATTACCAGCATAATCTATATTAGTAATAATACTATTTTTTATCGATATATTAAAGTTACTATGATTAAATGATTGAGAAAGTCTTACAGATTTATTAGCATTTAAAATAGATAATAAAATAATAAATAATAATATTAAGCTTGTTACTGCTCCAATTATACCGAAAACTAATTTATTTTCTACAACATAATATTTTAATTCTCTAATTTTTTTTCTAATAGATCTTTTTACTTTATAATCTTCAATTGGAACACCTATTTCAATTTCCGCATCATCTTCTAGAGCTATATCTATATCATCTTGTAGATTAGTAAAAGTAAAAGTACGTAAATCAAAGCCAATAGTATTTAAAAATATTAATATTAAGAAAATAAAATTAGGATAAAAAGCAAATCTAGATAAATCTCGATACATTAAAGCCGCAGAAGTTTCTACTACATCAAATTCATAAGTATCTAATATCCCTTTTGTTTGATAAGATAAGAAAAATAAAACAGTATAAAATATAATAGTAAATAAATAAGTCTTATTATCTTTATCTTTACTTTTAAATAATATAAATATAATTATACTTATTACTACTATAATAAATAAAGTAAAAGGTAATAAAAAACCTATATATCTATTTACTAAATCAGTTTCTTTCATTATATAACTATTACTTACAAAATTTTTAAATAAAACTAATAAATTATAACATTTATAAGTAACAAAACCAATTAATAAAAATAATATTAAATTTATTATTTTAAAATGACGGATTAAAAACTTAAAAGGTTTTCTAATTATCACAAGTTTTCCTCCTAACTTATTAAATAAATTATATCACGTATAATATACTTAGTAAATTAAGACATAAAAAAAGATTTTAAAATCTTTAATTAGTTTTATTAATCATTAATTGACCTGGTAATAAGTATATAGTTGTATTCATTTCTAATATTTCACTAGGTTTTCTATTAAATTTTTTAGATACTAAATCTATTGTATCACCATCTTTAGTTATATAAAAACTATAACCACTTTTAGGAATCATTATTTTTTGATTAGGATAAATATAATCATCTAAATTTAAACCATTTAACGCTGCTAATAATGTTGGATTTATATTATAACGTCTTGCTATTGCATATAAACTATCACCTGTATTTACAGTATAAGTAGTAAAATAATCATTGTTACTAGGTACATTTATTTCTCTTCCTGCAGAAAATCCTCTATAATCGTATATATCATTTATTTCCATTAATTTATCTATACTTGTATTAAATTTATATGCTATAGAATCTATCCTATCTCCTTCTTTTATAAGATATTTATTATACATAAAAAATCACATCCTAATATAGGATATGACTCTTATAATTATTTGTTAATTTATTTTTCTGTTGTAGAATTATACTTTTTCTTTTCTTCCATCATAAATTCAGTAATATTAGTTTCAATATCGTCTAATGCATATTTACTTATATTAGATATTACTACTAATTCTTTTACTGTATCAATTATTACTCTACTCCATATTAAACCTTGATGTACCTTTAAATCATTAAATAAATCAGGAGTAATAGAAGTTAAATAGTAACCAAATAAAACCCCTTTTTGGCCAATTAAAATTCGTTTATTAGTTAAACAAACTACGCAAGTAGTAAATATATCAGTAAATGAATAATTTTTTTGACCAGCAAAAGCATAAAGAACGTATTCACCTGGATTTAAATGCATATTTATAACTTCACAATGTTTTTTTACACGCCAAGCAACGCTACCTCTATGTTTTTTATTAAATTCTTGTACTTTTTCATATACAGGATTAGTTGGTTCTGAAGTTTTTTCTAATTTAATAAATGCCATAATAAACTCCTTACTAAGGATATTATACTATATTATTTAGGGATAGTGAAGAAATAAACTGATAAAATTAATACAGTTACCATAATAATTATACCAATAACAATACTTATAATAAAACCAATACTTAATTTCTTTTTTATTTTAGGTTTTTCAGTTATTTTTAACATTTTATCTTCTATTTCTTTTAAAGAATTTTTATTAGGATCTACAAGTTCATATTTATTTCTTATTTCTTGATTTCTATTTACTGCATTTAAATTAATACTAGTTTGAGTTAAAACCATATCAATTCTACTTTCACCAAAATCTATTCTTTTTTCATTTTCTAATTCTATTAAATTATTTAAATTAGTAAATATATTATTAGTTATAATATCTTGATATTCTTTAGTAGTATTATTATCAATAATTAGTTTAATACTCTTTTTATAAGAATCTATATTTTCATTTAATCCTCTAGATATATCTTTAAAATAATTATAATATTTATTAAATAAGGTTGCTATTAAAGCTTCTTTACTAACATATTTATTATTTAATCTAATAACTTCTGAATTAGTTAAAGTATTATTAAAATCATATACTGGGGCAAATGAAACATGTTTTTCACGATCAACTAAAATACTATAATCTTTAAAATCTCGATACTCTTGGCCAGTTACATAATCTAAAAGAAGCATTAAAATATAATTTTTTATTAATGATTGTTCTTCTTTTTCTGTTAAATGAAAATTACTTTTAATAGCAAATATACTAAAATCTATTAATTCAGCAATTTTATTTACATCAGTTATTGCTTCTTCATTAGATGTAATTGGTAACATTGCATATTTTTTTATCCAATCTATATCAGTTAAAGTACCATTCTTAACTCTTTTAAACGTTTCTTTTATTATTAACTCTAAGTTTAATTGAACCAAGTCATCACTAATACTAATATTTATTGTACCTCTAATATTATCTTCACTAACTAATCTAAATATTTTAGAAGATGGTACTCCAAGTAATGTTGCTATTTCTTGATTAATAATATCTAAATCATCACTATAAGAATTTTCTGAGCATTTTATAAAACCACCAGTTTTTGACAAAGTATACATTTCTTCTCCTGTTTTAGGATCTATTTTTTTTGTTTTACTAGTGATTTCTACTTCCATACGATTAGTTAAATTATATCTAGAAGTTTCTTTTTTATTTATATTTATATTACTTATTTTAGGCTTTCCATGAAATATATCTACAAGATAGTATTTTGCTGATGTCATAAATTTTTGTATATCGTTCATACTGCACCCTCTTATCTTAATCATTATAACAAAGTCTTTAAGATAATAAAAGGAAAATATAGTGGATATATGGCAATCGCATAAAAAATAATAATTAAATTATGATAAAATGTATCTTTTATATAAAAAATCATGTATTCTTATG
>CALWAK010000048.1 GCA_944373095.1 uncultured Bacilli bacterium | reverse complement strand
TTTGAGGGCTTGCTAGTATATTGGCCTTATAGGCCATGTGAAAACCACGTCTTTTAGGCGTGGTTATTTATTTGTTTAAAAGGTTTTATTTATTAAATCTCCCCACTTTGGAAACACTATCCTTTAATTTTTAAAATTTGCTAATAATTAAATTTAATGTTACAATAACGTTGTACTTGTGGAGGTATTATATGGATAAGACAACTTATTTTGATATAGCTAAATTTAAAAGTGAAGTAATAATAAATAAATTAAATGAAGTTGTTTCAATATTAAAAGAAAGAGGATATAATCCAATAAATCAAATTGTTGGATATATTATAAATAATGATCCTACATATATAACTAATTATAAAAATGCAAGAAGTAAAATAAAAGAAATAGATATAAATGAGTTAGTAGCATTGTTATTAAAAAATACTTTAGAAAAATGAGTGTCTTAGGTTTAGATTTAGGAACTAAAACTTTAGGGATTGCTATATCAAAAACAAATATAATATCTAATCCATATAAAACTATTAGATATGATAATATTGATATCTTAATAAAAGAAGTACTAGAAATAATAAATAAGGAAAATGTTAATAAAATAATACTTGGATTACCCAAAAATATGAATAATACAACTGGTGACGCTGCTAAACGAAGTATAGAATTTAAAGAAAGACTTGAACAATTAACTAATATACCAATAATACTAATAGATGAGAGATTAAGTACTGTAGAAGCAGAAAATATTTTATTAAAAAATGATATGTCTAGAAAAAAAAGAAAAGATATTATTGATTCAGCAGCTGCAATGATAATTTTGGATACATATTTAAGAATGGAGAGTAATTATGGAAAAAAATAAATCTTTGTTTTCGTTAAGAAATGATTTAGGCGAAGAACAAGAATACGAAATGTTATTTACTTTTGATAGTGATACTACTCAAAAAAGTTATATGGTATATACAGATCATCAATGTGATAAGGATGGTAAAGAAAGAGTCTATGCTTCTATTTATGATCCAACAGGAAATGATAAAAATATATATCCAATTGAAACAGAAGCAGAGTGGGATATTATTGAAAATATTTTAAATTCTATTCAAAATAAAATTGAAGGTTGTGAAAATAGTTAATGAAAAAGATTTTATTAACTATAAGTATTGTTATAGTAATTAGCATTATTGCTATTATATCTTACTATAAATTTTCTTTAACAAGTGTAAACAATAATGCAGATGAAGTTTATTTTGAAATAAGTTATGGAATGAGTATTAATGATGTGTTAACATCACTAGAAGAAAAAAATTTAATAAAAAATTCTTTTATAAGTAAAACATATGTTAAATTACATAAAATAAATAATTTTCAAGCCGGTGTTTATTTATTAAGTTCTAACATGAGTACAGAAGATATAATTAATAAGTTTATTACTGGGGATAGTATTAAAGATGAAATATCTGTTACTTTTATTGAAGGAAAAAGATTACTAGATTATGTTGATGTAATAACTAATAATTTTCCTTATTCTAAAGAAGAAGTATTAGAAGTTATAAATAGTAGTGAATACTTAACTGAATTAATAGATGAATATTGGTTTTTAACTGATGATATTTTAAATAAGGATATATATTATCCATTAGAAGGTTATTTATTTCCTGATACATATAGGTTTAATAAAAATGCTAGTATAAAAGAAATAATTGAAGTATTAATATGTGGTTTAGAACAAAAATTAGAACCATATAAAAATGATATTTTAAATGGTAATTTAAATATTCATGAATTAATAACTTTAGCTTCAATTGTTGAATTAGAAGGTGCTAGTAGTAGTGATAGAAGTGGCGTAGCTGGCGTTTTTTATAATCGTTTAGAAGATAATTGGACTTTAGGTAGCGATGTAACAACTTATTATGCAGTTCAAAAGGATTTTAGTGTTGAATTAACTATGGATGAATATAACTTATGTAATCCTTATAATACAAGAAGTAATTGTTTTACTGGATTACCAGTTGGTCCAATTTGTGGTATATCTTTAGATAGTCTTAAAGCAACTATATATCCAACTGATTCTAATTACTATTACTTTGTAGCTGATAAGAATAAAAATACATATTATGCTGAAGATTATAATGAATTTAATAAGATTATTAATGAATTAAAACAAAATGGTTTATGGTATACATATTAAGTAGGTGAGTTTTATGAAAGAAAAAATATTAGAAATAGAAAAATATGCAAAAGAAAACAATGTACCAATAATTGAAAAAGAATCAATAGCGTATATTATGAAATATATTAAAGAAAATAATGTAAAAAGTATTTTAGAAATAGGTAGTGCGATTGGTTATTCATCTATTCTTATGGCTTCTGCTGATATAAATGTAACGGTAACTACTATTGAACGTGATGAAACTAGATATATGGAGTGTTTAAAAAATATTAAGAAGTGTGAACTAGATAAAAGAATTAATGTAGTTTATCAAGATGCTCTAGAGGTTAATTTAACTGGCGTTAGCTATGATTTAATATTTATAGATGCTGCTAAAGGACAATATACTAAGTTTTTTGAAAAATTTAAGTATTTTCTAACTAAAAATGGGGCTATTATAACTGATAATTTAAAATTTCATGGTTATGTAGGTAAAAGTGCTTCAATAGAAAGTAAAAATTTAAGACAATTAGTAAGTAAAATAGAAGGATACATCGATTTTCTAAAAAATAATGAAGAATTTACAACAGAATTTATTGATATTGGTGATGGACTCGGTGTAAGTAAGAAAAAAGATGAAAAGTAATTATTTAGTTAGTATAAATAATATAAATGATATTGAAGTATATAAGAAAGTAGGTATAACTACTTTCCTTTTTGCGTTAGAAGATTATTCTATCGGTTATGAAAAAACATACAAAGTAGATGAAATAAATAATATAAAGGAACATAAATATTGTCTTATAAATAGAGTATTAGATAATATTGATATTGATAATTTAAAAATTATACTGCCTAATATAGATGTTGATGGTTTTATTATTGAAGATATTGGTTTAATTAATATTATTAAAGCGTTAGGCAAAAAAATATATTTATTTATAAATCATTTTAATTGTAATTATAAATCTATTAATGAATGGTTAGAATATGTGGATAGTGCATTTGTAAGTAATGAATTAACTTATAAAGAATTAGAAGAAATTACTAAAAATGTAAATAAAAAAGTAATAATTCATATATTTGGGTATAATCAAGTTATGTATTCTAGAAGATATTTATTAAAAAATTATTATAATCATTATAATTTAGAATATAGTAATAATAAATTAATAACTGATAAAATGAGCAGTGTTAAATTTAAAATGATTGAAGATAAGTATGGCACTATTACTTTATCTAGTAAAATATTTGATGGAAGAAGTTTATTAAACTTAGATAATGTTTTATATTTTTATTTAAATACTAGTTATATTAAGATAGATACAGTATTAAAGTTTATAAATAATGAAGAAATAGTTAATTCTGATGATGGATTTTTAAATAAACCAACTATCTTTAGATTGGGAGGTAAAAATGATTGAGTTACTATCTCCAGCAGGGGACTTAGAAAGATTAAAAATTGCTTTTTTATATGGAGCAGATGCAGTATATATTGGAGGAACTAATTATTCTCTTAGGGCTAATGCTAAAAATTTTGATTTAGATGAAATAAATGAAGCGTGCATTTATGCTCATGAAAGAAATAAAAGAGTATATGTAACAGTTAATATTGTTCCCCATAACGATGATACAATAGGACTAGAAGATTACTTAAAAGAATTAGATAAATGTATGGTTGATGGAATTATTGTATCAGATATATATATTATGCAACTATGGAAGAAATTAAATCTTAACATGGAATTACATATCTCAACCCAAGCTAGTAGTTTAAATTATGAAACTGCTAAATTTTATAAAAATTTGGGTGCTAAAAGATTAGTATTAGCTAGAGAAGCAAGTAAAAATGATATAAAAAGAATAAAAAATGAGACTAATATGGATTTAGAAGCATTTATTCATGGTGCAATGTGTACGTCAATTAGTGGGCGTTGTGTTATGTCTAATTATGCAACAAATCGTGATTCAAATCGTGGAGGTTGTAGTCAGGTTTGTAGATATTGCTTTTCGATAGATGATTTAGATAAAGATTTTGAAATGATGCCTAAAGATTTAAATATGGTTTCTTACATAAAAGATATGATTGAAGTTGGGGTTAATTCTTTTAAGGTTGAGGGGCGAATGCGTAGTATTTATTATATTGCAACTGTAATAGGAACTTATCGAAGTATAATAGATAAAGTTGTAAATAATTCTTTAACAAAGGAATATACTAAATATTGTCTAGATATTTTAAATAGGTGTGCTAATAGAGATTCTACTCCTCAATTTTTTCAAGGTTTACCTACTAGTAATGAACAATATTATTTAGGAAGAAATGAAATAAGTAATCAAGACTTTTTAGCTTTAGTACTTGATTATGATAGTGTAAATAAAATGGCAATTGTAGAGGAACGCAATTATTTTAAAAAAGGTGATGTAGTAGAAGTTATATCACCATTTAAAGAGGCAAAAGATTTAATTATTCCAGATTTATTTGATGAAGAAAATAACTTGATTGAGGTAGCTAGACATCCAAAAGAAATATTAAAATTCAAGTGTGAAATGACACTAAAAAAAGGGGATATGATTCGCCTAAAAGTGTTTGACATTCAAGATTATTTGTAGTATTCTTATGATTGTTAATTTTTAAGGAGAGATAAAACATGAAAAAAGAACAAGCCATTTTATTGACTCCTCAAGGATATTTGGACTTAGAGAGTGAATTAAATGATTTAAAATTAAATAAAAGACCAGCCGTAATTGAAGCATTACAAGAAGCAAGAGCATTAGGAGATTTATCTGAAAATGCTGAATATGATGCTGCTAGAAATGAACAAGCTCAAGTAGAGGGAAGAATAAAGGAATTAGAATATAAATTAGAACATTGTATCGTAATGGATGGTAGTGATAAAAATACAGTAAATGTTGGGTCTACTGTAGTTATTAATTACGTTGAAGATGACGAAGAAGAAGAATATAAAATTGTTGGATCAATGGAAGCCGATCCATTTGAAAATAAGATATCTAATGAATCGCCAATTGGAAAAGCAATTATTGGTAAAAAAGTTGGAGAATTAGTTAGTGTTCCTTCTCCAAATGGTTCATATCAAATTAAGATAGTTAATATTGCTTAAAATTCTTGTTAAATATATATTTTTTAGTTATAATAATTAATACTGAAGGAAGGAAAATTTAATGAAAAATGTAGTAAATATTGAAAAAGAATATGCAGGAGAAGTATGGCAAAAAGCATTAGATAAAGCTTTTAATAAAGCAAAAAAACATGCTGATATCCCAGGCTTTAGAAAAGGAAATGTTCCTAAAGAAATTTATTTAAATAAGTATGGAATTGAATCTTTATATAATGATGCTATCGATGAAATTTTAAAAAATGAATATGAAAATGTTATAGCTGATAGTAAAGTTACTCCAGTTGTTAGACCTAGTGTAGATGTTAAAAGTATTGATGCTGATAAACTAGTTTTAGCTTATGTTATTATTACTGCTCCAGAAGTTAAATTAGGAGAATATAAAAATTTAGGTATTAAAAAAGATAAAACAACTGTAACTGCTAAAGAAGTTGATGAAGAAATTAAACATTTAGCTAGTCATCTTGCTGAATTAGTAGTAAAAGAAGATGGCAAAGTTGAAAATGGTAATGTAGTTATTTTAGATTTCAAAGGATTTGTTGATGGTGAAGAATTTGAAGGTGGAAGTGCTACTAATTATCAATTAGAGGTAGGTTCTCATACATTTATTCCTGGTTTTGAAGAAGGATTAGTAGGCATGGCTACTGGTGAAGAAAAAGATTTAAATTTAAAATTCCCAGAGAATTATATTGAACATTTAAAAGGAAAAGATGTAGTATTTAAAGTTAAAATTAACATCATAAAAGAAAGAGTTTTACCAGAATTAAATAAAGAATTTTATGAAGATTTAGGATATAAAGATATTAATACTGAGGAAGAATTTAAAGCAAAAGTTAAAGAAAATCTACAAAATAGAAAGAAAAATGAAGCTGAAAATAAATATGTTAGTGAGTGTTTAGAAAAAGCAGTTGCTAATATGGAAGTTGAAGTAAATCCAGAAATTATTGATGAAGAAATTCATCGTATGATTAGTGATATTGAAAATAATATGAAAATGCAAGGTATTACTTTAGAACAATATATGACGTATACTGGAATTACACATGATATTTTACATAAAGAGTTAGAAAATGATGCTACTAAAAAAGTAAAAGAAAGATTATTATTGGAAAAAGTTGCTGAAGTTGAAAATATTAATCCAACTGATGAAGAAGTAGATAAACGTACTGAAGAAATGGCTAAACATTATGGCATTTCTAAGGAAGAATTATTAAAAGAAATTGGTGGCAGAGAAGTTATTGTATATGATACAAAAATGAGTAATGCTATTAAAATTGTTACTGAATAATTTTAAAAAATTATTGTTTAAAAACAGTAATTTTTTTATTAAACTTTAGTGTGTGACTTACGAAGTAAGTCATCAAAAAACGGTTCTTAAACATTGAGGAGTGATGAAATATTTTCATAACTCTTTTTATTTCTAAAAATATTAGTAGCAAACATAATTCTAGCTTTAAAATTTTTGAAATTTCTAAATCCAAAAGCAACTCTTTTTATTAATTTACATGTATTATTATTTCTTTCTATGATTCCATTACTATAAGGTTGCTCTAATGTGTTTTTTATATGTTCTTTAAATTCTTTTAATGTATTTAACGTTTTTTTCATATATTCTGATATGTTTTTATACTCCATATTAATAACTGTTTCAAATAACTCATAATTATTTCTTTGCAAACTATATAATATGCTTTGATATAAATCATAAGTTGCTTTTAATTCAACACTTTGACTTAATAAGTATTCTACTACATCTACTTCTGTCATTAAATTTTTAAAACATGTATATTTTTTCCAATAACTACTTTCTAATTCAATTCTAGGTTTTAATATTAATCTCCAATATCTTTTAAACTTTCTATAATTTTCTTTTTTCATTTTCATTATTTTTATTCTTGTCTTATTTAAACTTTTACTAATTAATTGGACAATATGAAATTTATCAATTATTATTTTAGCATTTTTAAATACATTTTTTATTAATTCTAAATATGGTTTATACATATCCATCACAACATATTTTACTTTTTCTCTTACTTCTTTTAAATAATAGTTAAAGTACTTTATTAAATCTTCTACTTTTCTACCTAATACTAAATCAATTGTTTTACCATTTTCTCCATTACATATATTAAATGCCATTTGTCTTTTTAAAGCAGTAAATTCATCAATACATAAAACCTTTGGCAAATAATGTTTATATAATTTTTCATTATCATAAATACTATCTATTATTCTTTGTACACTGACATTACTAATATTGGTAAATGAAGCAATATTAGTATGAGAAATGGCTTTTTTAGAATAATTGATTACTGCATATTTAGTATTATTACTTATATGACAACGATAATTTACAACTGAAGTAGTTGCAACAAATATTTTATTGCAATTTTTACATTTATATTTTTGCTTTTTAAGTTCTAAATAGCAATTTAACTCTGATACTTTAGGTATTTTAATTAAAGATTTTTTATTACCATTTTTGATAATTATATTATTATTAGCACATCCACATTCAGGACAAATCTCAAAATTATTACTCAAATAACCTAAATAAACTAAAGATCTTTTTTTATTAATTTTTCTTTCTTCTACAAAAATTTCATCAAAAACAATATTTTGGTCTTCCATATTTAAAACTTTTAATATACAATTATTTATAGACATCAATATCAACTACCTTTTTTATTCCAAATTAATTTTAACAGGGATAGTTGTTGATGTCTATTTTTTTGTACTCAAAAGGAGTGATGGAAAATCCATCACTCCTTAATGTTTAAGAACCCAAAAAACCACTAGCTAAGTGAACTGAACCCCAAAAGTTGGACAGTTTATAAATAGTTTCTAATTATAGGATTGTAA
>CALWAK010000047.1 GCA_944373095.1 uncultured Bacilli bacterium | reverse complement strand
ATCAAATTTATGTCTTTTTATATTAAATAAAAATAGTATTGGTAAATTATTCACCAACACTATTTATAATACAACCATAGTAATAAACTACCTATATTTTTTTATTATAAATTCCCGTTTAGTTTGAAGTTATCCCTTTTTATCTTTTAAAATCTTCTTCTTCTTTGATTATTATAAACTGCTACAATAATTGAGTAACCAGTTACACCAACTATTGCGTATTTAACTATTTCAGTTGATAATTTATTTACTAATCCTTCAGCATATAATAAGAAACTTGCAACATCATATCCAGAAATATTTATATAATTCGAAAGATCTATTTCCATTACATCTACTAATTCTTCTTGATTGGGTAGTGGATTACCAAATATATCCTTTGTATATAAAAAGTTAAAGTCACAATATCCATCACTGTTTTTAGCTCCAGTATCAGTTGCTACATTTGTAACCTGACGAATATCAGGGCCAAAACTGATAAATTCTTCAGTATTGTTAGGAACTTCAACAATTTCCTCGACTTTAAATCCTTCAGGTTTATTCCTTTCATTTCTATATTGTGCGTCTTCTCCTCCAGAAATCCATACTATCCAGTTGGTATTACTTATATTTATGCCTTTTGATGTATTAATGTTGTTATTAATGCCTGTCATAGTTTTTTTATTACAATATATTCCAAAATTCGTAAAACCTATTTGTTTACATTTTTCTTCAAAAATTTGCATTAAGCCATAATAGTCATTTTCTTCGCAATAATGTTCAAAATCTAAGAATACAGGTATATTAGCAAAATTTAATGTAATTCCTGCATTTTGTAAATCAGCAGTAAAACTTTTTAAATATTCATCCATTTTAGAATTAAAATCATCTAATTCCATTTTTTCATTTATACAAAAATATAACCCTAAGTTTAAATTTTTAGATAATGTACCTTGAATTTGAGATATACAAATATTTTGATATCCAGCCCCAGCCCTGGCAACTTGAACTATAACAAAGTCTGATGTTTCTTCAATTCTGTCCCAATTAATATTTTCTTCTGCTTGATAACTAGAAATATCAATTCCTTGCGCTATTGCATAATTAAGTTGTCTATTATTAGTTTCTTCATTTTCTTTATTATAATAATTTGGAATTTTAATAGTATCACCGATTTTGGGTCTATTACCAAATAGCACACCATTATATTTTTTTAGTACATCTACACTTAGATTATATTCTTTTGCAATGCTTTCAAAAGTATCTCCTTCTTTAGCGGTATATAATCTAGTATAAGCTAAATTTTCTGCTTTATTTAATCCTTTATTTGTTATAGCTATTGCTAAATTTTCTGTTGCTGTAATTTGTCCGTTTAAATCTTGCTTTATAGTTGCAGGCCCCATATATTTACGATCTTCACTATCTTGTACTAAAAAACAGTTATAATCAGTTATATTTAGTATATTTTCATTAAAATATGCAAGAGTTGTATCATTACCATATAATCCTAAAAATAAGTTACTCTGTTTTGCTTTTTCAATAAACGCAGCAACTAAACTTCTTTTTTCATCGTTGTTTAACAATGTATTATTAGCAATATTTTCAATATTACAATAAATAGGTAAATTTATATTAAATTCTTTGATAATTGCTTGTAAAAAATCAATATCTTTATAAAGGTCTGCTAAATTATTTGCTTTAGTATCTAAAACTAATCCGATTGGGATTCCAAGATTATTACATTTTTTAATTTTAGCCTTTAATTTTGAAATGTCTTGAAATAATTTGTTTTCTACATGTAGTATAACAAAATCATTTGAATGTATCGTTGTGTTAATAAACTCATCAATATCGCTATATCCTAAAATAACATCTGAAGTTGATTTTTTCTCTTTTGTTTCATCTTCCTTTTTTAAATAAGAATTTTTAATTCCTTCTAAACCGCTTGTTGTAATAGCAGCTGCTAGTACAATTGGAGCAACCCTCTTTCCAAAGATTTTAAAGTTTAAAACCTTTTTAGAACTATATAACATTGTTCTTAAAAAATCATTCATTATATTTTCCCCCTTTAATTAGGCCATATACTACTATAAAAAATAATATTTGTCAAATTTTTTTAAGCAACAATTCATATATTGAGCACTAGTGAAAATTTTTTTGCTTAATTTTAAAACATGTTTTTCTCCTTGATTATGGTTTTTTCTGTTACTCTACAAAAGAATTCATTTTCTTTTCATCATATGGTAATAAAAAACCTTCTTTTATAGTTGCAAATCCTTCCATAAAATTTTTTATAAAAATAATCATTTGTATGATATAATCGGGAATAGACGGTGATATTATGAAGTTTAAAATTGTGACTTTAGGTTGTAAAGTTAATGCTTATGAATCAGAAGTAATTAAAGAAGATTTAATTAAAAATAATTATATTGAAGATTTATCAAATCCTGATATTGTAATAATTAATACTTGTTCAGTAACTAATATGGCTGATAATAAATCTAAAAAAACTATTAGAAGAGAAAAAAGAAAGTATCCTAATGCAATTTTAGTAGTATGTGGATGTTCATCTCAAAATCATCAAGAAGAACTTAGTGATTTAAATATTGATATATTAATAGGTAATAAAGATAAAAATAAAATAGTATCTTTAATTCAAGATTATATAGAAACAAAAAACAAAATAGTAAGATTTTATGATATGAAAAACCTTTCTTTTGAAGATATGTGTGTTGAAAAATTTGTAGATCAAACAAGAGGTTATATTAAAATTCAAGATGGTTGTAATAATTATTGTTCTTATTGTATTATTCCTTATCTAAGAGGTAATATTCGAAGTAAAGATATGGAGCTAGTTTTAAAAGAAAGTAAACTTTTAGTAGAAAATGGTCATAAAGAAATAGTATTAACCGGAATAGATACTGGTTCTTATGGTAAAGATAAAAATTATACTTTGACAACTTTAATTAATAATATGAGTTTAATAAGTGGCTTAGAAAGAATAAGATTATCATCTGTTGAAATTACGCAATTAACTGAGGAATTCTTAGAATTATTAAAAACTAATAAAGTTTTATGTGATCATTTACATATTCCATTACAAGCTGGAAGTAATCATGTACTAAAACTAATGAATAGAAAATATGATTTAGATTATTTCTATGATAAAATAAACAAAATAAGAAAAATTAATCCGATGATTAGTATAACAACTGATGTAATTGTTGGGTTTCCTAATGAAACAGAAGAAGATTTTATAGATACTATTAATAATTGTAAAAAATTAAAATTTAGTAAAATTCATGTTTTTCCATACTCTAAGAGAACTGGTACTGTCGCTGCAAAAATGGATAATCAAGTTCCAGATAATATAAAAAAGGCTAGAGCTAGAAAACTTATTAGTTTATCTAATGAATTAGAACTAGAATATAATAAAAAATTTGTAAACAAAGAAGTATTTGTTCTTATTGAAGAAAATATCGATAATAAGTCTATTGGCCATACTCCAAATTATTTAAAAGTAAGTATTGATAGCAATTTGGAGAGAAATAAAATATATAAAGTAGTAATTAAAGAAGTAACAAGTGAACTATGTTATGGTGAAGTAGAGGGATTATAGTATGTGGCCAACAAGTGAAGCTGGATGTTTAAAATTTATAATTGACATATATTTTGACGATACAATTAGTGATGAAGATAAATATTTAATAGTTTCTGAAAAAGGTGATATTTATTTAGAATTTTATAATTATTTAAAGTTAAGTGATTTTAAAGAAGAAAAAAATGAAATAGAAAATAGCATTACAAGAATATTAAAAATATAAATATTTATTTAATAGTATAAATTTGTTATAATTTAAACAGAGGATAAGATATGATATTTAGTTGTGGTAATAAATTTAGATTATTAAATAATAAAGAATTTGTAGGAATTGTAAAAATATGTAGTGGAATTACTTATTTTAAACTTAGAAGAGTAAATAGATATGAATCAAAAAGAAAAAAAGGAAAGTTAATAGTAAAAAATAATAAAGATTTTATTTTAAAACCAAGAATGAGTAATTTAAATTAATAATTTGCAAAATAAAACATTTTATACTATAATTACCTTACGTGAGGTGTAAAAATGAGAATTACAGATGTAAAACTAAATAAGCTAGCTGTTCGTGTAAGTCAGTATCCTACTGATAATTTACCAGAGTTTTTGCTTGTTGGTAGAAGTAATGTTGGTAAATCAAGTTTTATTAACACAATAATTAATCGAAAAAATTTTGCTAGAACCTCTGCCAAACCTGGTAAAACACAAACTCTAAATTTTTATCTAGTAAATGATTCATTTTATTTAGTTGATGTTCCAGGATATGGGTATGCATCAGTTGATAAGCAAACTCAAAAGAAATTTGGATTAATGATTGAAGAATATTTAGTTAATCGAAGTAATTTAAAAAGAGTTTTTCTTTTAATAGATTATCGTCATAAACCTAGCGAAGATGATATATTAATGTATAACTTTTTAAAGTATTACAATAATGATGTAACTATTGTAGCTACTAAATATGATAAAATAAATAATTCTAAAAGAGCTAAGATAGAAAAAACTATCAATGATGCTTTTGATTTGAAAGAAAATGATAATATAGTATATTTTTCAAGTATTACTAAAAAGGGGAAAGATGAAATTAGTAATATATTAACTTCTTATTTAAAATAGTGTATTTATACACTATTTTTTTGCTATTATATGACATTATATTTTAAAGCATTTTTATATAATATTCTCGAGGAAATAATTATGAAAAAAACAATAATTACAGTAATAGTAGCAATATTAAGTGGTATTTGTATGGGTTTATTTTTCTTTAAAAAATTTGATGTAGAAAATGTTGTTTTAGCTAGTAATACTAATAGTATTTATGCAGTTCAAGTTGGAGTATTTAAAAATATATTAAATGCTAAAGAATGTAGTAAATTATATAATGGAATAATGATTAATGATAAAGATTTATATAGAGTTTATATAAATTTTATAAAAAGTGAAGATATATTAGAAGTAATGAAAAATTATTATGAGAATAAAGGGATAAATTATTATATAAAAAAAATAGATGTAAGTGATAGTTTTATTGAAGTATTAGATGATTATGAAATAGTATTAAGGGATCAAGATTCTTCTAATTATGATATTACTATTAATAGCATTTTAAAGGAGTATTTAAAGTATGAAGAAAATGCAACAAATGAGTGAGGATTTAAGACCTAGAGAACGTTTGAAAAAATATGGAGTAAAATCTTTAAAAGACGATGAGTTATTAGCACTTATTATAAGATGTGGAACTAAAAATATTAGTGCGTTAGAACTTGCTAGTAATATTATTAGTGACTATAAGTCATTAAATAAGTTTAATGATTTAACTTTAACTGAATTAGCTAAAATAAATGGTATAGGAGAAGTAAAAGCTGGAATTATTTTGGCCTCGATTGAATTTGGAAAAAGAGTTATTATAAGTGATAATAAAAAGATTAGAATATATTCTAGTAAAGATATTTATAATATGTTTAAATATGAATTTATTGATACTAAACAAGAAAATTTAATAATAATATTATTAGATAATAGTAATAATATTATTTTAACTAAAACATTATTTATAGGTACTTTAAATGCTTCTTTAGTTCATCCAAGAGAAGTATTTAAAGAAGCTATTAAAAATAGCGCTGCTAAAATTATTTTGGTTCATAATCATCCATCTGGGAATACTACACCTAGTAAAAAGGATATAGAGTTTACTAATACAATTAAAGAATTAGGTGTTAAATTAGGAATCCCATTAATAGATCACTTAATTATTGGTTATAATAACTATTATAGTATTATAGATGATAAGAGGTATATAGATGAAGAATATATATAAATATTTGTATTTTACAATAATAATTATATTATTTTTAAGTGTTAAACCAATAATAAATTTATTAACTATTAATGATTCTAATAAAGTTATAAATACTATATTAGAATTAGAAAATAAAGATTTAAAAGAAGAAATATATATGTTAAGTAATATTAAATATAATGATTATAATTATATATTAGCTAAAATAAGTATTAGAAATTTATATGATAGTAATTTATATTATTTAGAAAGCAATGAATCTATTATAGATGATTTAGCAGTAATTAATAATAATGGTATTATAGGTATTACTAAAGATAGTACTATGATAGGTATAAAAGATATTTCTTTATCTATTAAAGTTAATAATAAATATGGCATGTATGAAAATGGTATACTATATATGAATGAAGAATGTAATATTGGAGATATAGTCTATACTAGTGGGCTAACAAGTATACCAAGTAATTTAAAAGTTGGAGTAATTAGCAGTGTTAAATTAAATAATGGTACTTGGGAATGTAATGTTATATTAAATGAAATTGATAGTAGTTATGTAGGAGTACTAATATGATATTTTTAATACTAGATATTCTTTTTTATTCAATAAGTAATTTAAAAACTTGTTTTGTTGCTATATACTTTAGTAAAAAATTTAATATTTGGGAATATTTTATAGTATCAATACTTATTATATTAATTACTAGAAATTATTTATATTATGCCGTTTTACTTAGTATTAGTTATATATTAAATACTTATGTTTATAAAAGGATATTAGCAAATAAGCTTATTATTTTACTATTAAATTTTATTTTATTTACTAATATTAGCTTAGATCTTAATTATTTACTTAGTTTCTTTTTAATAGTATTATTTAGCACTTTAGGACCATATAATGTATTAGGTGACTAAATAATGGATGATTTAATCTTAGAATATCAAAAAGAAAAAAAGAAAAAGATAAAAACAGTTGATATTAATAGTATTATTTCTAAAGCATTACTTAGTATAATATTTTTACTTATAAGTATTATTTTAATAAATAAAAATGATAATATAAAAGAATTTTTTGAAAAAGAAGTATTAACAGATTCGATTAATTTTATAAAATTTAATGATATATATAATAAATATTTCGAAAATATTACTGATACTTATACACCTGAAAAATTAGTATTTAATGAATCTTTACAATATTTAAGTATGGAAAATTATTTAAATGGTAAAGTCCTAAATGTTACTGATAATTATATGGTACCAAGTATTGGGAGTGGTATTATAGTATATTTAGGTAATAAAGATAATTTAGGAAATACTTGTATAGTTCAAGGTGTAGATGGTGTTGATATATGGTATTCTAATATTGATACTAGTAGTTTAACTTTATATGATTATGTTAATAAAGGTGACGTATTAGGAACTACTTTATCAAATAAATTATATTTAACTTTAGAGGAAAATAACGAATTTATTGATTATGAAACTTATTAAATTTGATATAACAACTTATTTATATATTATTTTATCTTTTTTATGTGGTAATTATAAAAAAGTATTACTTATAATGTTTATTATTATATTTCATGAACTTGGCCATTTAATTTTATTTAAGATATTTAAAGTTAATGTATTAAGTGTTAAAATATATCCTTTTGGTGGTATTATAAAAAATAATAAGTTATTAAATTTTAATCCCAATAAAGAATTATTAATTGCTTTAGCAGGAATATTAAATCAATTAATTTTATATATAGTATTTTTCTTTTTATATAATATAAATATTATTAATACTTATACTTATTATCTATTTATTAATATTAATACTAGTTTAATAATATTTAATCTACTTCCTATCTATCCTTTAGATGGCTATATAGTTATTAATTCTATATTAAATAAATATCTATCATTTAATAAATCATATTTATTTAGTATTTATGTATCAATAATAAGTTTAATAATATTTATTATATATAATATTAATTTTAAAATTAATAATATAGTTATGATAAGTTTTATGTTATATAAATTATATGATATTTTTAAAAATAATAAATATATAAAAAATAAATTTTTATTAGAAAGATGTATCTATGAATTACCATATAATAAGATTGTATATAATAAGAGATTTAATAAAGACTTATTTATGATTAATAAATTACATTATTTTAATTTTATAAATGAAAAAAAGTATTTAAATAATTATTTCCATAAAAATTAGAAATAATTATTTTTTTATTAAACTTTAGTGTGTGACTTACGAAGTAAGTCATTAAAAAACCACTAGCTAAGCTAGTGGTATTAATATGCTTAAAGCAACATGACATCTCTCTGTGATATAATATGATGCGTTCAAGCTCATATAATGCACGAAAGGAGAGATG
>CALWAK010000046.1 GCA_944373095.1 uncultured Bacilli bacterium | reverse complement strand
ACCGCTGTATACGAGAACCGTACGTACAGTGGTGTGAGAGGGATTAAATAAATTAATTATTTAATCTCTACTTAATTAGGTAAGTATCGTACCTTTAAAATATATGAACCTAAAGAAAGAGAAATAAAGTCTTTACCTTATAAAGATCGTGTAGTTCATCAATGGTATGTTCATGAATTTATTAAACCTTATTTTCTCCCTCGATTTATTAAGGATACTTATGCTTGTATAGATACAAGAGGTACGCATTTAGCAGCTAAAAATGTTCAAAGATATATGATTGCAATGCGTAATAAATATAATAATTATTATATTTTAAAATGTGATATTAAAAAGTATTTTTATAGTATTGATAAAAATACTTTATATAAGATTATGCGAAAATATATTAAAGATATAAAATTACTTAGTTTAACTAAAGTATTTATATATGATAATAAAGAAGAAAAAGGAATACCTATTGGTAATTATACTTCCCAATTTTTTGCTAATATATATTTAAATGAATTAGATAAATATATTAAAGAAAAATTAAAAATAAAATATTATGTAAGATATATGGATGATTTTTGTATGTTATTACCTAATAAAGATATATGTAAAGATATATTAGATAAGATTAATTTATTCTTAAAAAGTTATTTAAAATTAGAAATGAATGATAAAACTTTTTATTATCCATCAAAGTTTGGAGTTAATTTTTGTGGTTATATTATTAAAGAAAATAAGATAATTTTAAGAAAAAGATTTATTAAAAATATTAAAAGGAAAATGCAAAAAGATAATTTTGAATTATTAAATTTTAAAGGACATTTAATCCATGCTAATAGTAATAATTTTATTATTAATATTTTAAAGAATAGATTAAAAATTGATGGTATTAATAAAGTTATTTATATTGCAGATAAATTTGAAGATATTACTATTAGTAAAAATATTAAAATAATTATTGAAGATGAAATAAATAAAGTAAAAGAATTATTTAATAATAATTATGATATTAATATGATAAATACGAAAGTATTATTAAATTTAAATGATATAAATAAAATAATATTTGCTTTAAATAAATAGAATGTTATAATTTAATTGCTTATAGTTTGTAAGCTGGGATTAGGTTATATAAAGACGCGAACTTTGTCAATTCGTCTAATCCGTGGTTCAAACGCGGTGGCAACTACAACAATGGTAGCAATGCGGGGGTCTTCAACTTCAACAACAACAATGGTAATGCGAATTCCAACAATTCGTGGCGGGTTGTGTTGTCCTAGGAACGATAAATTAAATTATAGTATAAAAGTTTTAAACATATCTAACTACGAGATAGTAAGAGTTTAGAATATTCTATAGAGGTATTTATCGAAATCTAGTTCCAATCTATAAAATAGGTTAAAATAAGAATTATATTTTAGTAAGTAGAAGTATTCGAACATTAAGGTATGATGATAATAACTGGTAGAAAAACTACCAGTTATTATGTGTATATAAAAAATTTTATGATATAATTATAATTGCTTATAAGATATATAAGCTGGGATTAGGTTATTTAAACGCGAACTTCGTTAATTCGAACAACCCTTGGTTCAAACGCGGTGGTAACTACAACAATGGCACCAATGCGGGCGTCTTCAACTTCAACAACAACAATGGTAATGCGAATTCCAACAATTCCTTCCGGGTTGTTCTAGAAACGATAAATTAACTTATAGTATAAAAGTTTTAAATATATCTAACTACGTGATAGTAAGAGTTTAGAATATTCTATAGAGGTATTTATCGAAATCTAATTCCAATCTATAGTTATAGGTTAAAATAAGAATTATGCTCTAGTTAGTAAATGTATTTGAAAATTAGAGAGTAATATCCCCATAGCAAGTTTGCTATGGGGTAATTTTATTATACAATTATAATTGTATATAATATGTATATACTATATATATAATATATTGACAAAGCATTATATATATAGTATAATTTTCATTATCTAAGTGAGGTGTATAAATGAAAACTTTGACAAATGGGATTATTAATGTTCATGTTGATCCTAAAGATAAAGAAGATGCTACAATTATTTTAAAAGATTTGGGATTAAATATGAGTACTCTAATAAATATGACTTTAAAACAAGTTATTAAAAGAAAAGCTATTCCTTTTGATGTTGCAATTCCGTCATATAATGATAGATTAGAAAATGCTTTAAAAGAAAGTGAAGTTATTGAAAAAGAATATAAAAGAGGTACAAGAAAAGGCTATAACAATGTTAATGAAATGATGGAGTCTATTATAAATGATTGATTTATCTTTAAATACTAAATGTAAAATTGATTATACTAGTGAGTTTAAAAGACAGCTTAAGAAAGTTATAAAACAAGGTAAAGATATTAATATACTGTTAGAAGTGATTAGTAAATTAGCTAATCAAGAGGAATTAGATTTGAAATATAAAAATCATCATTTGATAAATGATAATACTTATAGAGATTGTATGGAATGTCATTTAAAACCTGATTGGTTACTCGTATATAAATATATTGATAATAATTTAGTACTGTTACTTGTTACAACAGGTAGCCATGGTGACATCTTAGAGTAGGTGGTAGTAAAAACTACCACTTTTTTTTAAAGTATGGTAGAATACTATTAAGGAATGTGTATTATGAAATTGAGTGATATTAAAAATAATTTAGATCATGATAAAATATATTCTAGTTATGCATGTAAAAATATTGATGCAATAAGGTTTATTGAAGAAAAAGAAGATATTAGACCTCCTTTTTTACATGATAGTGATAAGATTATTTATTCATTAGCATATACTAGGTATATTAATAAAACTCAAGTTTATTCTTTAGTAGATAATGATAATATAAGTAAGCGAATGACTCATGTGCAAATGGTTAGTAAGATTGCTCGTACGATTGGTAGAGCCCTAGGTTTAAATGAGGATTTAATTGAGGCAGCTAGTCTTGGACATGATCTAGGTCATACTCCATTTGGCCATGTTGGAGAATCTATCTTAAACAAAATAAGCCTAGAGGTAGGAGAAGGTTACTTTAATCATAATATTGAAAGTGTTCGTAATTTAATGTTTATTGAAAATAATGGGAATGGGTTAAATATTACTTTACAAGTATTAGATGCCATTATGTGCCATAATGGCGAGTTAGAATTAGAAATTTATAAACCTATTGGGAAGACTAAGGAAGAATTTTTAAAAGAATATTATGATTCTTATAAATATAAAGATAAAGTAAAAGAATTAATTCCGATGACTCTAGAAGGGTGTGTTGTAAGAATTAGTGATTTAATAGCATACCTAGGTCGAGATATAGATGATGCAGTAAGATTAGGTAAGTTAAAAAGAAGTGATATACCTAGTTCAATAACTAATATATTAGGTAATACTAATAGTAGTTTAATAAATGCTTTTGTCTTAGATATTATTAATAATAGTACTGAAGAATATATAAAAATGAGTAGTGAATTATTTAATGTATTAAAAGAATTAAAGAAGTTTAATTATGAATTTATATATAGTAAGGCTAATGACATAGATACTATTAATAAATGGGAGAATATGTTTAGAGAAGTATTTAATACTTATTTAAATGATTTAAAAATTAATAATATAAATAGTAATATATATATTTATTTTTATAAATATAAGAATGATTATTATAAGAATAATACTTCTTTAAATAGAGTAGTTATAGATTATATAGCAGGGATGACTGATGAGTTTTTTATAAGAGAATATGAGAGTGTTGTAAGGAGAAAAGTAGATGAAAAAAATTGATAATTATACATTAACTAAGGAAGAAATAGAAAATAATCATATAGTACAAAATACTAAGTCTTATTTTGTAGTATTTGGTATATTAGCATTATCTATATGTTTATTAATTGTAGGTAGTTTATTTCGCAATAATATAACTCCAGATTATCCATTAGTATTTATAGATGCTAATAATAAGTTAATGGTTATTACTAAAAATGAAAATAATAAGAATGATATTACTAGTATAGAGGATGCTAATATTGTTTATGCTAATGAAGACATAAGATATATTTTATATACTAATAATACTAGTTTATATTTATTAGATACTACTAGTGGTGGTGAAGGAACACTACTATCTAAAAATGTTAAGAGTTATGGATTTAGTAGTGATGATAATGCTATTTATTATATAGAAGAAGATAATTCTTTATATGTTTATTTAAGAAAAAGTAAATCTTCTTATTTAGTAGATAGTAATGTATCAGAATGTATTGATGTAATTAGTAATTATGTAATATATGGTAAAGATAATAGTTTACTTATTAAAGATTATATTAATATTAGTTTAGATACTATATCTAGTAGTTATAGTGAAGTATATATTAATGAAGATTATGATAGTATATTATATTCTACTGATAATAGTGATTATAAGAATTATTATATATATGATATAGATACTACTAGTAATAATAAAGTATTAAGTAACGTTTATAAGTTATTAAGTTATGATGAAGATTTTACTAAGTATATTTATACTTCTAAAAATGATGATACAATTAATATTTATAATGATTTAAATGATACACTTTTAGATAGTGATCGTAAGTTTGTTGTTTATAGTGATGAAGATGTTGAAGCAGGTATTATAAGTGAAGAAGAAAAAAAGAAAAATGAAGAAGAAAGTATCTTAGTTAGTGAACGTAATAAAATGCGTGAATATGCTAAGAATTATGATAATAGTGGGTATAATTTATATTATCAATATAAGGAAACTAAAACTATATTAGCTACTGGGATACTTGCTGTATATGTAGATGATTATGAAGATAAAAGAGTAGTTTATACTAAGATTAATTGGAATAAGAATATAGATATTAAAGATTATAAAACTTTAGAAGAATTTAAAGTAGCTTTAGAAGAGAATAAAACTAAAGGATTATATTATCAAGTAAGTACTGATACTCCTTCTTTAATAACTAATGATATTAAAGATAATATTGAATTAGTATATAAAGAAAGAGATGGAGTATATTATATAGAAGATAATAATTTATATTATAGTGAAGTATCTGGTCGTAGGGCTTTACCTAGTTTATTAGTAGATAGTAATTTAATTACTACTAAGTTAAATAAAGTGTTAGATTTAGGAATAGTATATTTAACTAGTGATAATAATTCATTAAAGTATGTTAGTCATGGTAAATATAAATTAGTTAATCAAAATGTTTATGAAGAATTTATTGAAGTATCTGAAAGTGAAGATGCTATTTACTATGTTAGAAACTATGAAAATCATTCAGGAACTTTAATGTTATTTAATGGAATAAGAAATTCTAAGTTAAGTGATAATGTATCTAGTTTTATTTATATTAATGATGAATTAATATATGTTACTAAAGATTATGATCCAGAAACAGAAACTAGTGATTTATATAGATTAAATGGTAATAAATTTACTTTTATATATAAAGGTATATTAGAATGGTTTAGTCCAGTAGATAAAAATAATGATTAATAAGTTTATTATATTAAAATTGTAACATAATAGTGATAGGAGGTATTTCATGAAATATAAGGAGTATAAAAGGGATAGTTATAATTTATATACGATTAAAACTGATAAATTTAGAACTTGTCAAATAGAAATAGTATTTAGACAAAAATTAAGTAAAGAAAAAATAACTATTAATAATTTACTAATAGATTGTTTAACTTATACTTCTAAGAAGTATCCTAGAAGAAAAGATGTAGTAGAAGCATTAGAAGAGTTATATTCCGCTAATTTACTTGGTATAACATCAAGAGTAGGTAATGCATTATTTTCTAATATAATATTAGAATTTCTAGATCCTAAGTATTGTGATAAAGATTATTTAGATAATATATTAGCATTTCCTTTTGAAATGCTTTTTAATCCAAATATAGAAAATGATGAGTTTGATTTACATACTTTTAATATTATGAAAAATAGAAATATGGCTGATATTAAAAGTGTTAAAGATATACCTAGTATGTATGCAATTAAAAGATCTATAATTATTATGGATAATACTAGTCCTACGTCTTTTATGACTACTGGTTATTTAGAAGATTTAGATAATATTACTAGTGAAGATTTAGTTAAAGCTTATAAAGAATTACTTAATAATGCTGTATGTGATATATATATTATTGGTAATTTAGATATGGATTATGTTGATAAAAAAATAAGTATTTTATTTAATAATAGGTATATTAAAGAATTAGATATTGATTATTTTGTTAATAATAAGTTACGAAAAAAAGTATTAGATATTGTTGAAACTGGTAATTATGAACAATCTAACTTAGTATTACTATATAATACAGATAAATTTAGTGAACAAGAGATGAATTATACTATTCATGTATTTAATTATATCTTTGGTAATGGTTCTTTAACTACTAAATTGTATAAGTATTTAAGAGAAGAAAATTCATTATGTTATAATGCTTATAGTATATATCAGAAATTAGATAATTTATTAATAATATTTGTAGGTATTGATTATCAAAATAAAAAGAAGTGTGTTAAATTAATTAATAAAGCATTAAAAGAAATGGTTAATGGTATATTTAGTGAAGAAGATATTTTATATGCTAAAAAATCATTAATATCTAATGTTGAATCTAGTATGGATAATCCTTCTTCATTACTTGATAATTATGTATTTCATAATGTAGTAGATACTCCTTTATTAAGTGAAAGAAAAAAAGAATTAAATAAGATTACTAAAAAAGATATTATTGAATTAAGTAAGAAAATTAAATTAAATACGATATATATGTTAGGAGGACCTACTGATGAAAAAAATTGAATTAAAGAAATTTAATGAAGTTATATACTATGATGAATGTAGTAATGGACTTCCTATATATATGTGGGTTAATGAAAGAGTAAGTAGTTTTTATGCTACTTTATCAGTAAAATATGGTAGTGTTGATACTAAGTTTAAAGTAAAAAATAAGAAATATAGTGTTCCTAATGGTACAGCTCATTTTTTAGAACATGTTAAATTTAATGAAGGAGAAGATAAAACTGCTCATGAATATTTTAATAAACTAGGTTCTTCTATTAATGCTTTTACTACTTTTAATTATACTTCTTATGAAGTATATTCTAGTAATAATATTAAAGAAAATATTGAACATTTATTAGATTATGTAGAAACTCCTTATTTTACTAAGAAGTTAGTTAATAAAGAAAGTGGAATTATTAAAGAAGAAGTAAAAATGGGTAAGAATAATCCTTCACAAGTACTTTTATATGCTCTAAATAATATTATATATCATACTAATAATAGAAAGTATTATATAACTGGTAATGAAGAAGATGTAGCAAGTATCACAGATGAAGATTTAAAATTAGTATATGATTTATTTTATCATACTAGTAATATGTTTATGGTTATTACAGGTAACTTTAATCCTTATGAAGTAGCAAGTATTATAAAAGAAAATCAAAATAAAAAAGAATTTAATAAATATTTAAATCCTATTAAGATATATGATAAAGAAGATGTAAGTGTATATAAGAAGGAAGAAGAAATAACAGGTAATATATCTATTCCTAAAGTAAAAATAGCTTATAAAATAGATAAAAAGAAATTTAAAGAATTAAGTGATATTGAAATACTTTTATATACTAGAATAATATTAAATGCTAATTTTGGTACTACTAGTGATCTAAGAGAAGAGTTACTAGAAAAAGAATTAATTACTGCTTTATCTAATAATGCTAGTATAGTAGATGATTTTGTAATATTAGTTGTTACTGCAGAAACTAAGTATCCTAGTGAAATTAAAAATATTATATGTGATAAAATGAATAATCTTAGTATAAATAGAAAGTTATTAGAACGTAAAGTTAAAACAAACATAGCAGATATGATATATGGGTTTGATGATATAGAATATATTAATACTATGATTCAAGATAATATATTAAGTTATAATAGAATAGTAGATGATTTATATGATATTTTAACTTCTCTAAATATTAATACAGCTAATAATGTATTAAATATTATGAAATCAGGTAATAGTTGTTCAATTATTATGCGTGGTAATGAAAAGTAATAAAGTTATAATGATTTTATTACTTTTTTTGTAGTATAATTAGTTTATGGAGTAATAAATATGTATAGTAAAGAAGAAGTAATAAAGATATAAGGCAATCGCATAAAAATTATGAGACTATAAACTAGGAATGACATTAAATATAAGATTTTCAATGTTTTGAAA
>CALWAK010000045.1 GCA_944373095.1 uncultured Bacilli bacterium | reverse complement strand
AAAATATTATATCAAAAAAGCACCCATCATAGAAATATGATGGGTGGCGAATGAAATTTATTTCATTCCTTTTTTAAAATATTTATACTATATAATTTATTTATAAAAATTTTTAAATTATACAATGATTATTGTATAATTAATTTAGTAGGTGGTATTTTGAAAATATATATTATTGGTCCATCAGGGGCAGGAAAAACTACTCTTGCAAAAAAATTGGCAAAAAAATATGATGTAAAATCATATGAACTTGATTGTATTATTTATGATGATAATAATAGCCATAAAAAAAGAAGTGATGAAGAAGTAGCAATAATTTTTAATAATATACTTAATGAAGAATCTTGGATAATAGAGGATGTTGGTAGAAAAAAGTTTTCTAAAGCTTTAGATTATTGTGATAAAATTTATTATTTAAAAATTTCTAAATATATTGTATTTATGCGCGTTATAAAAAGATGGTTATATCAAAGATTAGGCAAAGAAAAATATAATTATCCGCCAACTTTATATCAATTTTATGATTCTTTAAGAATTGCTAATTTGTATTTTAAACACGAAAAAGAAAAATTAGAAAGAATAAAAAAGTATAATAATAAAGTTTTATACTTAACAGATAAAGAATTAAAATTTTTTTAAATATAATAGGAGATTTTTATGAAAGCATTAACAATTAAAGAACCTTGGGCAAGTTTAATAATTGAAGGTTATAAAAAATATGAGTTTAGAAGTTGGAAAACTAAATATCGCGGCAAAATATTAATTCATGCTGGAATGACTATTGAAAAAGATATGTTAAAAAGATTTAAAGATTATAAATTTATTTCTAATCCTGGATATATTATTGGTGAAGCAACATTAGCTGATTGTATTTTAGTAGATGAATTATTTAATCAAAAGTTAAAAAAAATAGATCCAACTGTTTATGGAAGAAATAATCATACATCTACATATGCTTGGAAATTAGAAAATGTAGTAAAATATAATAACCCAATACCAGTTAAAGGAAAATTGGGATTATGGAATTTTGAGGAGAAATAAAATGATACACGAAATGCGATTACATAATGAACCTTTTACTAAAATTAAATTAGGTAAAAAAACTATTGAATTAAGGCTTAATGATGAAAAAAGAAAGTTAATAAAAATAGGTGATATTATTAACTTTACTAATAGAAAAACTAATGTAGAATTAAAAACTAGAGTAGTAAATTTATATTATTATAATAATTTTGAAGAATTATTTAAAAACTTTAATAAAATTTCTTTAGGATATGATGAAGATGAAGTAGCAAGTTCAAGTGATTTAGAATTATATTATTCTAAAGATGAACAATTAAAATATGGGGTAGTAGGTATTGAAATTAAATTAATATAGGTGATTTTAATGGATATTTTAGATATATTTTATAACCATGTAGTAAAGGAAGCTTTAACGGGAAGAGTAAATTGCTATTTTTACTATAATATAGTATTTAATTTATTAATAGAAGATAAAATGATAAATAGCAATTTAGAAGAAACTTACGAAGATGTTATAATTCCAACTTTAAATATAAAAAATAAAGAAGAATTTGATAGATTATTAATTATATATGTTAATAAATGTTTAGAATTTTATGATAATAGTAATTTTCCTGAAGAAATACTAAACGGTACTTTATATGACGAAGAAAATAAAATATGTAAAGAAAAAATGATTCTAACTTTATTATTTGCTAATGCTACCATCGATGATTTTAGTAATCCGATTGAATATATTAATAGAAGGATAAATTTTTTAGATAGTTTAACTTGTAATTATGATTTAGGATATTCTGATATTTTAAATTGCAATTTAACTATAGCAGTTGATAAAGATAAGTTAAATAATGAAACACCGTATCAATTTATAGTTACTTTAACAAGTATAGATGGTAGTAATTTTGAACTTCCAAGAATAAAGTTTGCGGTAAGTGAAAATAAATCTTATATATATGCTATTCAAAATTATAATAAAACAGAGTCTTCTTTTTATAAAAAAACAAAACGAAAATTTTATAAAGTAGGTGAAGGCTTTAATAAGGATGAAGACAATAATGAAATCTATGGTGATGGTAATTTAAATGATGTTTCTTCCAGTTTTTTAATTGTTGCTAACATGTTAATTACTTACTTAATTACACAAAAAGTAAATGAATTTTATATATGTCCTTTTTTAATAGAAAGGTGGAATTCTAAAGTAATTGCAAATCATATAAAGGAAAAGTATAAAAGTGTTGATTATAATGAATTATATAAGTTCCAACTTAATATTCAATCTAACTTAACAGAAAAGTTATTAAGAACATTTTTAAGATTAAATTATCATTGTGATAATTTAGAAATAAAGGCATATCCAATGGAACAAAATTCTAATTTACTTATAGTTAGTAATGGAGATGTTTATTCAAATAATTCATTATTAAATGAAATATCTTATTTAATAATTAAAAGATTAAATCTTAATAGTTTAAAAAAATAACTGGCAATAACTGGTTTATTAAAATACTAATAACTATCCATAATATTAATAGGTGATTAGTATGAAAAAATATAGATTTGTAGGTTTATTGCTTACAATACTATTGTTACCATCTATTGTATTTGCATATTCAAATAAAGTTATTTTAGGTGGCCAAAATGTTGGAATAGAAATTAATACGCAAGGTATTTTAATTGTAGGATTTTATAAAGTAAATGGTATATATAACCAAAGTAAATTATTAGTTGGTGATTATATTACCAAAGTAAATGATAAGGATGTTAATACTATAAATGAATTAGTTAATGAAATAGAAAATAATGTTGTGGATAATAAAGTTACAATTAGTTATAGAAGAGATGATAATGTTTATAGTACAATACTTAATTTAGAATATAAAGATGGAGTATATAAAACTGGGTTATATGTAAAAGATACTTTACTAGGTAATGGTACAGTAACATATATAGACCCTGAAAGTAAAATATATGGTGCTTTAGGTCATTATGTTGTAGAATCAATTACTAATGATAAGATAGAATTAAGAACAGGTAATATCTTTAAAAGTAGTATTAGTAGTATTACTAAAAGTACAGATGGAAGTCCTGGAAGTATAAATACTAAATTTTATCGAGATTATATTTACGGAAATATCAAAGAAAATAGTTTAGTTGGTATATATGGTAATTATATGGAAGATATAAATACTACAGATTTAATAGAGGTTGCTAATATAAATGAAGTAAAATTAGGAAACGCTAAAATATATACTACTTTATCTAATAATGAAGTTAAATCTTATGATATTAATATAATAAAAATAGATAAAAATAATAATATTAAAAACTTTTATTTTGAAGTAGTTGATGATAATTTATTAGATACAACTGGTGGTATTGTGCAAGGAATGAGTGGTTCTCCAATTGTTCAAAATAATAAATTAATTGGAGCAGTAACTCATGTAACTATAGATAATGTGAAAACTGGATATGGGGTAAGTATAATTACTATGCTTGAAGCTGGAGATGCATCAAATTAAAATAATGCATCTTTTTTGTGTAAATGTACTTATTACTTTTTTTTATTTTGCAAATAATATATTAGAAATACAAAAGGAGATATATTATGGATAGCTTTTTAACCTGGGATATATTAACTACTTATGCTAGTTTTATTTCTATTGTTTTTATGACTGAGGAATTTATAAGAGATTTAAAGTATGTTAATAAAATTCCCACAAAATACTTATGTTTTATAATATCTTTTTTATTAATTTTAATAACTAATTTTGCATTAAATACATTTAGGTTTGTAGATATAGTTTTGTATTTCTTATCATCAATATCGATTAGTTTAGGATCGATTGGTTTAAGTAAATTTAATGAATAGGGGGAATTTATTTATGCAAAAAGCTTTTTTTCCAATGAAAGATATTAAAATTAGTCAAGGATATGGAGATAAATCTAGCACGCATAAACTTAGTTATGCATTTGATTTATCAGGAAAAGATAGTGGTAAAGATGACGTTTATGCACCATTTGATTGTAAAATTACCAAGTTATTTAAACCTGCAGATACAACAAAAAGTGCAAATACTGTATGGTTAACATCATTAGATAAAGTTAAATGTGCTAATGGAGTAGAAGATTTTTTAACTATTAGTATTACACATCCTAGTGAAATTTCTGATATGAAATTAGGAGCAATTTATAGACAAGGTGAAAAAATTTGTACTGAAGGTAAAACAGGTAACGCTTCTGGAAATCATATACACTTAGAAGTTAGTTTAGGTACAGATGCTTCTTGGACTTTAAAAAGAAAAGGCGCATATACTGAGTATGTAATAACAAATAATGTTAAACCGGAAGAATATTTATTTGTTTCTAAAAAAAGTACTATTTTATCTGATACATATAAAGGTATAAAATATAATTTAATTTGGGAAACTGATGAAATTATAGTGGATAAACCTATAGATGAAGCTGTATATTATATAGTAAAAAAAGGAGATAATTTAACTACTATTGCCAAAAATTTTAATACTACAGTTAATAATATTATGATATTAAATAGAAGTGAAATAAGTAATCCTGATTTAATTTTTATAGATCAAAAAATAAGAGTAAAGTAGTTTATATCAAAAAAGTAACGACAATGTTACTTTTTTTTAACTAATTTATATATATCATTATGTATTTCCTCAATACTTCGCATAGTATTACCGTCGTTACAATTGATTTGGTCCCAACTTAAATAATTAGCAACAAATGTAGAATTTTCATATACTTTTTTCATAAACGCTATATCTCTTTCATGAATGTCATTAGGTATTCCATCATTTAATTTTCTTTTATTACGGATACTGGTTATTAATTCAAAAGGCGCATAAAGAAATATTACTTGGTCTGGTTCCTTAATTCCAATTTTGCTATATTCAAAATCGATAACGTATTTAATAAACTTTTTTCTTTCTTCTAAATCATTGATGATTGCTGCTTGATATATTAAGCTTGATGTAGTATATCTATCTAATAAGATGGTGCTACCATTTTCATATAATGGTTTTATTATAGTATTCCAGGTTATGGCACGGTCTAATGCATATAAGCTGTTTATAAAGTAAGGAGATAATTCATTTTTACTACCAAATTCACCACTTAAATATTTTTCAACAGGCATGCCATGATATGTATTATATGATGGAAAATGATGACTATAAATTTCTATATTTTCACTTTTAAGATGTTCATAAAGCAAATGATATTGTGTTGTTTTACCAATGCCATCACAGGCACCTTCCATAACTATTAATTTTCCATTTTTCATATCAAACCTCCAAGTAAATGATAACATAATTATAATTTTTTTAAAATGATATTTGACTTATATTAGAAATTAATATTTAATATAAATAAGAGGTATTTATGAATAGTTGTAAAGAATTAATAGAAAAAGAAGAAAAAAGATATAGGGGGTTATTGAAGTATTTAAGTATAGCTTATCCTGTAAATAGTATTACTGGAAATTTATATTATTTATTGAATTTAGAAAAAAATCAATATGAAACTACTATAGATTTGGAAAATTCAATATTTTCTTTCACTACATATAAATTAGATAAAAATTTAATGATATATGATTATCAAGTCCATTTTAAACCTGTAAGTTCTAATAATGATTTTTATAGAGCTATTGTAATAACTAATAAAGAAGTTAAATTAGATAGAAATAAATTAGCCTATATTGATGAAAGATTTAAAATAGATGATACTTATCCATTGTTATATATAGGTATTCCATTGATTGCTAAAGGTGCAGTATCTAATATTTTTTCAGATCCAGAGTGGACTGGTAGCCCTTTTGTAGTATATTGTACGACTAATATTGATTTATTGAAGTATTCAACTGATGATTTAGAACTTAATTCCTTTGTAGAATATCATAATCAGTTAGGAGAAAATGTTTGTACAATGAATTTTGGTGCGTATAAAAAGTGTTCAGTTATTTCAAAAGATGGTTTTGCATCAGAAGATTATGTTGCAGAATGGATAAAAAAGAATATAGATATGCAAGATGATCCAACTAAGCTAGTGGAAATGGCTGGATATTACCATTCTTCTAAGAGGTTAGAAAAATTAATAAGAACATTAAAATTATTTTAAGGGGTTTTAATATTATGACAAATTTAAATTTGCATAACATTTACAGATTTAGTAAATCATTAAAAATTGAAAGTATAAAAAAAGAAGCTTTAAATGGATTTAATTTAAAAGATATAAAATTAAATAGTGATAAAAGTTAATTTAGAAGAAGAAATGCTTGTTTTTTCCGAAGATAGATTAAAAAATTAATTAATAGTTTTAATAATTTACCCTTGAAATATTTCCTGTAATAAATAATCGCCACATTATAAGATGGTAATATGAAAGGAGCAAAATTATGAATCAAGAAAAAATAGGTAAATTTATTGCTTGTTGTAGAAAGAAGAAAAATATTACTCAACAAGAATTAGCAGAAAAATTAGGAGTGTCTGATCGCACCATTGGAAATTGGGAAAATGGAAGGAATATGCCAGATTTGTCATTATTTAAGCCACTATGTAAAGAGCTAGATATTACTTTAAATGACTTAATGAGTGGAGAAAAGGTAAAAGAAAAAGAATATCAAGAAAAATTAGAAGAAAATATAATAAATACAATAAATTATACTAACAAAAAATTTGAAAATCGAAATAATTTTATAGGCTTAATATTTATAACTTTTGGCATATTAATTTCTATTACTGCTGTTGCAATATTTCCAAGTGAAAGTAGCTGGGGATCTATTTATTCTGTTTTAGGAGCTATAATGTCCTTAATTGGGATTAGTAAATTTACAAAACGTTTATCTTATTATAAACGAGTATTATGTAATTTTGGCTATTTTTTGATATTTATTCTTGTATTATTAACAATAGATTATATTGGGGTTATTAATATCAAACAAGCACCAAGATTTTCAATAATAAAAGTTACAAGTGAAGATACTATTTATTATGATACATTATTTTATGATGTAGTTAGATGTAATGTAAATGAGTCTAATGAAAGATATAAAGTAATTAAAAATCAAAAATATGATAAAAATAATATAGATAAATTCTGTAAATGATAAAATATATGATTATTGAGGTAAAATTCTAAGTTAAATGTAGATACAAAAAGATATCTACATTTTTTTGCAATTATGCAAAATATTAGTTTTGTATAATTAATAATAAAAAAAGGTTAACCGAAATTAACCATTCAAATATTTTAAGTCGATTAGTTCGACTAATTTTTATATGGTGCCGAATGCAAGAATCGAACTTGCATTTGATCCTTACCATGGATCTGTTCTACCACTATACTAATTCGGCATATCAAAAATATATCATATAATTTGTTAAGTGTAAATAGCCCATACCTTATATCAAAATACTCATACGATATATAAGGTGATAATATGGATTTTTTTCTTAATTTAAGTGCAGTTAATCAAGCTTTAATAGCAACTTTATTTACCTTTTTAATGACATCTTTAGGGGCTGCAATAGTATTTTTCTTTAAAAAAGTAAATAAAGTATTAGTTCAATCATTAGTAAGTATCTCTGCTGGAATTATGCTTGCAGCATCATATTTTTCTTTATTAGCTCCTGCAATAGAGTCTAATCATTTAATATTAGTTATTACAGGATTCTTATGTGGAGGTTTATTACTTTATGTTAGTGATAAAATATTTACTAGATTATTAAAAAACAAAAAGGGTAGTAGAAGAACATTTTTGCTTATGAGTTCTATAACAGTACATAATATACCTGAAGGTTTATCAATTGGTGTAGCATTTGCATCAGCTGCCCTTGGCTTAGATAGTATAACTGTAATTGGGGCAATTGGTATTGCTCTTGCTATAGGTATTCAAAATTTTCCAGAAGGATCTGCTATTTCATTACCACTAAGAAGTAATGGTTTGAGTCGTACAAAATCATTTATATTAGGCTCTTTAAGTGGTATTGTAGAACCAATTTCTGGAGTACTTGGTGCCCTTTTAGTCTTAAAAATAACAATGATTATGCCATTTTTACTTTCATTTGCAGCAGGAGCAATGATATATGTTGTTGTAGAAGAATTAATACCTGATAGTCAAAACACAGATAAAAAAGGATTAATGTCTTTACTTTGTTTATTAGGTTTTACTATTATGATGCTATTAGATGTAGCTTTAGGTTAGCTACTTTTTTATTATTTTTTATAATATTTGTTTTTTTTATTTCAAATTTTATTATACGTGTTATAATCCTGACTTTGACAGTTTTATAAAGACAAAATCTCTCAAACCCTTTATTTTTAAGGATTTAGAGAGATT
>CALWAK010000044.1 GCA_944373095.1 uncultured Bacilli bacterium | reverse complement strand
CATATAATTGAATACCAATCTAATGATTTAATATTATTAGATATTATATTTAATAAAACTATATATAATAAATTATCTTTTAATGAATTAATGGTATTTGGAAAAGAAAATAATATTAAAATAAAAGAGTTAATTTATACTGCTAATAATACTAAAGAATTTATTAATATTTATAATATGATAAATGATGATAACTATAAATTAAATATTGAGTACATAGAAGGTTTTGTTATCGAAGATAATAATAATTTTATGGTTAAAATAAAAAGTAAATATTATAATAAATGGAAATATTTAAGAACATTAGTAGAAAAAGGTTTAAAAAATAATAATTATAACTTAGATGATTTAGATGAAACTGAAAAGAAGTTTTTAACGTATATAAAAAATAAATATCAAAATATAGATAGAATAAACATAATTAAAGAAAGAAATGAATTCGAGAAAATAAATAGCAATTAATATTTTCTATTTTAAACTTTTTTAAGATATAATATCTATAAGAAAGGATAAGATTTATATGAATGAAAATATTAATGGATTTAAAAATTTAAGAATAGTAGATAATTTCTATCAAACATCAAGTTTTTTTCCGATGCCTACAACTGAAATAGGTACTTTAAACGAAGATGGTAAAACTAATCTAGGATCATATTCTTTGTGTTTTCCATACTATATAGCGGGAAAAGACTATTATGCAATGATTCTTTGCTGCAGAAATAGTTCTAATACTGCTAAAAATATTTTAAGAACAGGAAAATGTTCAATTAACTTCATTACTGATGAGAGAAAATATTTTAAAGAAGCAGTAAGACTTGGATATCCTGGAGAAACTACCGATGAAAAAATGAAAGATTGTTTATTTACATTAGTAGATGGTAAAAGAGCTCAAGATAATAAAGAGGAGAAGTATCCTAAAATTATAGCTGAAGCATTTCAAGTATTTGAGTGTACTTGGGTAAGAGATTTGGATGGTGCCGAAAATGATAAAGTTCAAGATGAATATTTACCACCTTATCATCAATTTAATGGTATCACTAGTCAACATGATGCTCATTTTATTTTAAAAATTGATAATATATTAATGAAACCTAAATATTATGATGCTATTATAAATGGTGTAAATAGTTGGAATTTTCCAAATGTACCAGTAGATTATGGATATAGAGATAATAAAAATTTTTGGTACACAAAATTTAAAAAACCTAATGCTGAGCCAATCCCTAAAAATAAAGGAATTAGTTTAGATACAGTAAAATATGCAGCATCACGAATTGATCCAGAGATTAAATTTACTGATGAAGCTTGTATGAAATTAGTTAAAGTACCACGTGTATTTTTAAATACTGTGTTAAAAGGTTGTGTTTCATGGGCAAAAGAAAATAATATAAATTTAATAACTGAAAAAGAAATGGATATTATTCAAGATAAAAGAAATAGTGAAAAAAAATAAAAAATCTTTGCAATTAAAGATTTTTTATTTTTTTTCTGAACAATAGAAATCGCTATCAACATAATTGGTAAAAAATTTTGCCACGAATCTTCTTTGATTACAAGCTGAACGTGTTTCATCATTAACATTTAGTTCTTCTGGTAAAATAAATTTTATACATTCAACTAAAACATCTTTACATGATGGATCGTTATGTGCAGGAATTAATAAAGTTTTAAATCCTCTTTCATATTCATTATTGTTTATATCTACTTCATTTAGAATAACTGCTAATGCTACTCTTTTATTAGGGCATACATTCATTATTTTGACACTTAATTCTAAAATTGTTCCAGAAGAATTTATTTTGATATTTCCAGCGTTATATTTTACAAAGTCTTCACATCCAGGAGTAGAAATATCTATAGATATTGGGCATTCTTCAACACATATTGAATTATTACATAATGATTTAATAACAGGTGAAGGGAAAATAACTTGATTACCCTCTGTATCTTGATATTCAATACTGTTGTTTACTTCGATTGATCCTGTAAAATCTCCTACTTGTTTAACACTAAATTCTAAGGTTGCAGCTTCATTTGATGTAACTCCTAATTCATTAATTTTCCATTTAATTGAGTTATCATTTAAAATTTCAAATTCTCCTTTAGAAGAACTTACTAATCCAGTTACTTTAAAAGCAGGGTTAACTGTATCAACTATCGATATATTAGTAGCACCTGGGTTAGAAATATTTTCTGCTAATTCTTGAAAGATTTCTTCTAAATCATCATCATTTGGTGTTATTACAACATATGCAGAGTTAGGATCAGAGCTCCAATCATTTAAAGCATTAACATCTAAACCACTGCTACCAATAAGTCCAATACAATAGATTAATGCACCTTGTGATTTAGCAAGCTCGGTAACTGGAATAGGATTACCTCCTGCGGTTGTTACTCCATCTGTAAACATTACAATAACGCGAGCATTAGATGAATTAGGATCAAAAAGTTCTACCGCTTTTTTAAAACCATCTTCATGATTAGTAGACCCCACAGCTACTAAGCTATCAATTGCAGCATTTAAATCTGCAACAGAAGTAATTAATTCAGTATTTTTGGTTGCAGTTTCAGAAAAACTAACTATTCCTATACGGCTACCACTACCAATTTGTTCATTGGTTCCGTCCGTTGAATCTGCAATAATTTCCACAAATTTTTTAGCTCCTTTTTTTAAGTTTATAAGTGGATTGCCTGCCATTGAACCAGATCTATCAAGAACTAAAATAATATCAGTAGGATTTTCAACAATATTAGGAGATGCTGATAATGATAATTTTATATTAAAAGATTCTCCACAATTAATTTCTTTTTTATTAATCTCTTTATTTGAGCTAACTATTCCCATAATAAAACCTTTCTAAACTTATTTTAAGTTTACTTTATTTTATGAATAAAAATAAAATATGCCTATATTAAAAGCCTTATTTTAATTATAAATTTAGAATATCTAATCAATAAAAAATTATATTGTAAAAACAAAATGTAAATAATAGTTATTTTATAAACTTGAATTTATTAAACATGATATAATTTAATCATAGGGAGGTATAAAAGTGGTTAATAGAATAGTATTAAATGAAACTTCTTACTTTGGATGGAATGCTAGAGAAAATTTAGCATCAGAAATAAAGAAGAGAAAATTTAACAAAGTTTTAGTGGTAACTGATGAAACATTAATGAATTGTGGCGTTACAAAAAAGGTTTTAAATTGCTTAGATGCAGCAAGAATAAATTATCAAGTATTTGATAAAGTAAAACCAAACCCAACAATTGCAAATTGCCATGAAGGAATTATGGTTTGTCAAGAAGTTAATGCTGATGTGATAGTTGCTGTAGGTGGTGGATCAGTTATAGATACGGCGAAGTGTATTGGTATTGTAATTAAAAATCCATCTTTTTATGATATTAATTCTTTAGAAGGTGTAGCAAACACAGAAAATAGATGTCTACCAATTATTGCATTACCAACAACTGCTGGAACTGCTGCAGAAGTTACAATAAACTATGTTATAACTGATGAAAAAAATACAGTAAAAAGAGTTTGTGTTGATACAAATGATATTCCAATTTTATCAATTATTGATACTGAATTAATGGCAGAAATGCCAAAAATGACAGCAGCTGCTACTGGACTTGATGCATTAACCCATGCAATGGAAGGTTATATTACTAAAGCTGCTTGGGAAATGACAGATATGTTTCATTTAAAATCAATGGAGTTAACTTATAAAAATTTAGAAAATGCAGTAAACAAAGATGTTGATGCTATGGACAAAATGGCTTTAAGTCAATATATAGCAGGAATGGGATTTTCAAATGTTGGGTTAGGCATAGTTCATTCAATGGCACATCAACTAGGCGCAACATATGATGTAGCACATGGAATTGCTTGTTCATTATTTTTACCATATGTTTTAGAATGGAATGGAAAAGTAGCTAAAGAAAGATATCGTGCTATGGCTAATGCATTTGGCATCGATACAAATGGTAAATCTGATGATGAATGCGTAAAACTTGTAGTAAATGCAGTAAGAACATTAGAAACTAAATTAGGTGTTCCTCAACATTTGAGTGAATTAAATGTTAAAAAAGAAGATTTTGATATCTTAGCTTCTAAAGCTTTAGTTGATCCATGTACAGGTGGAAATCCTAGAGAAGTTACGAAGGAAGATATTATTAATTTGTTAGAAAAAGCATATTAGGAAAGAGGTATTATATATGTTAAAAACAAAAGTAGGTTATAGTGAGGCAGTTAATGCTTATGAATCAGGTGTTGAAACTGCTAAAATGGCAAATGTAATTGAAAATCCTCAAGTTGGATTATTCTTTACAAGTGTAGTTCAAGATCAAAAGAAGTTAATGGCAGGTGCTAAAAGCATATTAGGTAATGTTCCTATTATTGGATGTACTTCATCAGCTGCTATTTGTACACATGCTGGTTATTTAAATAAAGAAACTGGATATTCTGGTATGATGTTATTTGGTGGAGATTTAGAAGTTGTTACAGCTGGTTCTAAAAAAACGGATGAAACTCCTAGAGAAATAGGTAGAAGAATTGCTAAAGAAGCTATCAGTAAATTAAAAGGTAGTGATAAAGAACCTGATTTCTTCTTTATGAGTGCATCTCCTGCAAATGAAGAAGAATACTTAAAAGGTATCCAAGATGTAATTGGTGATATTCCTGTATTTGGTGGAAGTGCTGCTGATAATACAGTAGAAGGAAAATGGAGTTTACTTTATGATGGTGAAGCATTTTCTGATGGTTGTGTGATTGCAATATTCTATACAGATGGTAAGATGAAAAATCTTTATACAGGTGCTTATAAGGAAACTGATAATGTTGGTATAATTACTAAAGTTTCAAATAATCGTACTTTAGTAGAAATAGATCATGAACCAGCATTAAAGAAATATGCTGAGTGGACTAATAAAGATGTAGAGTCTATTAAAGGAAATAATTTATTAACAGAAACTATTTGTGCTCCATTAGGTGTTAAAGATCCTATTGGTAATGTAGTTGCAGTTCGTCATCCAATGTTTGGTAATGATGATTTATCAATGAATATAGGTGCTGATTTAGCAGAAAATACTGCTATTATCCAATTAACTAATACTCCAGAAGGAATATTAAATGCTAATGCTGAAACTATTAAAAAAGTAAATGATTTAATGAATAACGAAGTAAATTCTTATTTCTTAGTTCATTGCGGTGGTCGTCGTTTAGGATTAGCTTTATCTCAAATTGAAGATAGAATTTATCCTGAAGTTAAAAAAGTTATACCTGATAAAGAATTCTTAATGGTATTTACATTCGGTGAATATGGCTCATCTGAACATTCATCAAATACAGTAGGTGGATTATCACTATCTTATACAGGATTTGGAGATTAAAATGGCAAAAAATTTAATAGGAAATAACTGGTGTGATGCATCAGATAATAATGTTATTGAAATACATAATCCAGCTACAAATGAATTAATTGATACCGTACCAGCAAGTACAAGCGCTGATTGTGACGCTGCTGTTGAAGAAGCTTATAAAGGACAAAAGGAATGGGCAAAAAAGCCAATTTATGAACGTGCATCAATATTAATGAAATTTGTTTCAATTATTGAAAGTCATAAAGATGAATTAGCTAAATTATTAAGTGATGAAACAGGTAAACCAATTACTGAAGCTATTGGTGAAATTGCTAATGTCTCAATAGGTATTCCCGCATTTTGTGAAATGGCTAAACATGAGTATGGAAAGTTAGTTCCATATGGTCAAGAAAAGGGAAATGAACATACTTTACAATATACAGTTCAATGTCCTTTAGGTGTTGTAGTTGCGGTAATTCCATTTAATTTTCCAAGTGACTTATTTTGTCAAAAAGTTCCTCCTGCACTTTTAATGGGAAATTCCGTAATTTTAAAACCATCTGCTCATAATCCTTTAACATTAACTAAATATGTTGAATATTTACTTGAAGCTGGTGTACCAGCAGGTGTTATAAATTTAATTAATGGCGCTGGTGGAGATGCAGTTCATGCTTTAGCATCTAATCCAAAAGTTGCTTTAGTGTCATTAACTGGTAGTACAATTGCAGGAATGCAAACTATGGAAAAATGCTCTAAAAATTTAACTCATACTATGTTAGAGTTAGGTGGAAATGATGCATTTATTCTTCATAATGATGGTGATATTGATTTAGCTGTCAAAGAAACTGTTTGGGGTAGATTATATAATACTGGTCAAGTATGTTGTGCATCAAAACGTTTCTTAGTTCATAAAGACGTTAAAGAAGAATTTGTTAATAAAATGGTAGAGGTATTAAAAAATACTCCTGTCATGTTACCATCTAATCCTGCTGCTAAAATAGGTTGTTTAATTAGTGAAGATGCTGCTAAAAGAGTGGAAAATCAAGTAAATGAAACCGTAAATCTAGGTGCGAAAATAGTTTTTGGTGGACGTAGAAAAGGTGCATTTTATGAACCAACTTTATTAGTAGATGTTACTAAGGATATGCCTGTAGCAAAGGATGATGAAATATTTGGCCCAGTAATCCCGATTATTGAATATACTGATATCGATGAAGCAATCGAAATTGCAAATCAATCAAGCTATGGATTATGTGGTTGTATTATTTCTAATAATCAAAAAAATTGCCAATATGTTGCAGATCGTTTAGAATGTGGTGGTGTAATTATTAATGGAGCTTCATTCTTTAGATCGTTTGAAATGCCATTTGGTGGTTGGAAACATTCTGGAATTGGTAATGAAGGTGTTATGTCTACATTACATGAAATGTCTAGAACTAAAACCATTATATTAAAAAATATTGGTGACTAATTTTTGTAAAGTTAAATTGTAAATTAATTGTATATTAATTTTTGTAAATATTGTGTCAATTAAAATTGCTTAAAAAAGACTATTTATAAACTACTAACTTATGTTTTAGTTTAATAATAGTCTTTTTAATTTCTCATAATATTTTTTTCTAGTATTGATATAGGTTTATAAAATATATAAGTTAAAATAACTAATATTACAATATCATCTTTATAATTAAAAGTTTATTTTTAATTAAAGCTTTTTATATTTTTTTATAAAAAAGTAAAACAATATTAGTGCTAAAATGATATAATTATACATATGACATATGAAATTTAAGAGGTATGGTATGAAGGAAATTAATTTAACTAATGAAGAATTAGCAAGAGCATTAGCCGAATATTTATTAAAAGATAGAAATAAAAAAGATATGCTTCTTAATAAAACAGGAGAAAAAGAGAATTTTAATAATCTTTTAAAGTTAAATAATGTGATTAAAGGTATTTCTGAAACATACAAATATGAAGATAATAAATTAAAAATCTCTGATAATTATAGAGTTAATTTAGATAAATCTACCATAATGGAGCAAATTAACCGAACATTGTATTTAGATCCTACACCTGAAGAACAAGAAAAAGCAAGAATTAAATTTATGCAAGACGATACGATGGTGTTGAATAGAAGATCCCCAAGTTTTTTAAAAGACGATGTTGGTATTATTCTTGTATCGATTTCTCGAGATATAAATAGTATTGTTTATGTATCTAATTATACTGACGAGGTGAAATCAGCAGCTATCGTAGAGGCAAAAAGGCAAGGTTATATTTTTCACGGCGATACACCAACGTTTATGCTACAAAATGAGGACTTAATTAAGCAATCTGCTGAAAAAGATATTAATTCTATACATCTTGTACCACAAGAAATTTTGTCTAATGAACTTAAATCATATGTTTATCAACTTGCAATTAAAAGCAAATATACCTTGTCAAAGTACAGCCCGACTTTTTTTAAATCTAATGTTGAAATAGTTAAACAAAGTTTAAGGTTAGATAAAAATTCTGGAATAAATGTTATTTGGAAAGCCATTGAACCTGAAGGACTTATTGATATTGAAAAATATGTCGTAGATAATCAAATAGAATTTATAATTAATTTCAACACACCAATTAATTTTAAAAGAAATATTAATATATGTATTACAAGCGCTAAAAATAATCCTGATAGTGTTAGATATTTTGATTGGAATTTTTTAAGAAAAAAACCGGAGGAAATAGAGAGGCTATTTTTGGCGTTAATTGAACAAAAATATATTTTGAACGATGATTCTCCAGACGATTTAAAAAATAGTGCAAAAATATGTTTAAATTCAGTAAAACTTGATTTTCATAGTGCGAGATTTTTTTCACAAAATATTCATTATTGGATGACTGCAAATCTTGAAAAATTTCCAATAAAAAACCAAGAAGATATTAACATTAAAGAAAGGTTATATGAAATAAGACATATTTTAATTGGAAATGGGTATTATTCGTTAGAACAAATATCAAAATTTCCCGCAACTTTGTTAAATGATGAATATATACTAGATTATTATTTAGGTCAAGTTGGAATACTTAAAGAACAGGATAAACGCATGAGAAAATTATGCGTTTTTTATGTTAATATATATGTAAGGAATAAAATGTGGTGGTAGTAAAA
>CALWAK010000043.1 GCA_944373095.1 uncultured Bacilli bacterium | reverse complement strand
TTTTTCGTATAACTCAATTATAAGACTTAAGTCATTTTTTATGTATAGAAATGTTTCACATCTATTGTATAACTACAAGGGCATTTTAAAAAATGCTCTTTTTTTATTGCTTGGTAAAATTCTCTTTGCTATAATGAATTTAAGAGGCTGATTTTATGAGTATACTTGCTAATTTAAATAAAAATCAAAAAGAAGCTGTTATGCATATTGATGGACCATGTTTAGTTTTAGCTGGAGCAGGTTCTGGAAAAACAAGGGTTTTAACAACTAGAGTAGCTTATTTAATAGATCAAGGCATTCCTTCATATAACATATTAGCTATAACATTTACTAATAAAGCTGCTAGAGAAATGAAAGAAAGAGTAGAGGAATTAGTACCAAATTGCTTTAGTTTTTTAGGAACTTTTCATTCTTTAGGTGTAAGAATACTAAAAGAAAATTATGAATTAGTTAATTTAAATAGAAATTTTACAATTTTAGATAGTGATGATGTTTTAAGTATTATAAAAAAAATAGAAAAAGATTTAGGAATAGATCCAAAATATTGTGCCCCTTCTTATGTAAGAAATAGAATAAGTTTTGTTAAAAACGAAAATTTATCTTTTAATGAAATAAGTACTTATTTTAATACTGAAATTGAGAAAACAGCATTAAAAATTTATGAAAAGTATACTGAAGTTTTAGGAAAAAATAATTCAGTTGATTTTGATGATTTATTAAGATTACCTGTTAAAATATTAAAAGAAAATAGTGAAGTTTTAGAAAAGTATCAAGAAAAATATAAGTATATATTAGTAGATGAGTATCAAGATACTAACGAAGTTCAATATCAATTTACAAAGTTATTAGCTAAAAAATATCAAAATATTTTTGTTGTTGGTGATGCTAATCAGTCTATTTATGGTTTTAGAAATGCTAATTTTAAAAATATCTTAAATTTTGAAAAAGATTATAATAATTGTAAAGTTATTACTTTAGAGGAAAATTATCGCAGTACGGATAATATATTAAAGATAGCTAATTGTGTTATTAGAAATAATAAAGAAAGAAAAGATTTAGAATTACATGGAGTCTTAGGTGATGGTGTAAAAACTAAATATATACGCGCTAACGATGGCAAAGAAGAAGTAAGTTTAGTTACTAATGAAATTAAAAAATTATTATTAGAGGGATATAAATATAGTGATATTGGTATTTTATATCGTACTAATGGTCAAGCAAGAATTACTGAAGAAATATTACTTAAAAATAATATACCTTATAAAGTTATAGGATCATATTACTTTTATCAAAGAAAAGAAATTAAAGATTTATTATGTTATTTAAAATTAATAAATAATACAAGTGATGATGTTTCTTTAAAAAGGGTAATTAATGTACCTAAAAGAGGTATAGGAGAGGTAACTGTAAATAATTTAGAAAATACAGCTAATTTAGAAAATATTTCAATGTTTGATGCTATTAAATCGGGTAAGGAACTAGGTTTTAAAAATTTGATTTTAGAATTAATAGAAGAATCTAAAAATTTATCTTTAACTGAATTAATTGATTTAATTTTAGATAAAACATTGATTAAAGAAGAATTAAGTAGTGATAAAAGTTTAGAAAATGAGTTAAGATTAGATAACTTAGAAGAGTTTAAATCAATTACAGCTTCATTTGAAGAGCGAACTGGTTCGGTTAATTTAGATGATTTTTTAGATGAAATATCATTAGTTGCTGATGTTGAAGAACATAGAAATAATACTGATAGTGTTACTTTAATGACTATTCATAGTGCTAAAGGTTTAGAATTTGAGTGTGTATTTTTAATTGGCATGGAAGAAGGAATTTTTCCGCATCAAAATTCTTTATACGATGCTAGTGAAATAGAGGAAGAAAGAAGACTTTGTTATGTAGGTATTACAAGAGCTAAGAAAAGGTTATATTTAACTAATGCTAAACGAAGAATTTTGTATGGTAGAGAAGAGTTAAATCCTGTTTCAAGATTTATTGAGGAAATTGATAAAAATTTACTAGATATAGAAGAACATAATTTATTTAGTAATAGAGATATAACTTATTCTAAAATTAATCAAAATCGTGAAGATAATAATTATAATATTGGTGATGTTGTAATGCATGGTACTTGTGGAAAAGGTGTTGTAGTAGCAATAGATGATAGATTTGTAACCGTTGCTTTTTCAAAAAGATTTGGAATTAAAAAAGTTTTAAAAGATTATAAAGGTATGAGGAGGATATAAGATGGATTTAGTAATTATGGCTGCAGGAATGGGTAGCCGTTTTGGAGGATTAAAACAAATTGAAAAATTTGGACCAAATGGAGAATTTATAATTGATTATTCTATATATGATGCTATTAAATATGGGTTTAAAAGAGTAATATTTATTATAAAAAAAGAAAATGAAGAAATATTTAAAAATACTATTGGTAAAAGAATAGAAAGCCATATTCCAATAGAATATGTATTTCAAGATATGGAAGATATTCCTTTTAAATTAGATAGTGATTTTAGTAGAGTAAAACCATGGGGAACAGCTCATGCCATATATTGTTGCCGTAATATAGTAAAGGGAAATTTTGCAATTATTAATGCTGATGATTTTTATGGTGCTGATGCTTATCGTGCTGCTAGTGAATTTTTAAATACTAATAAAGACGATAATACTTTTGGTATGGTTGGTTATAAAATAGAAAATACTTTAAGTGAATCAGGAAGTGTTAAAAGAGGGGTTTGTAGCTTTAAAGATGGTTACTTAGAAAAATTAGTAGAATCATCTGTTTCTAGAGAAAATGGGGAGATAATTGCCAAACCGTTATCTGGAGAACCAAGCTTTAAAGTAGATAATGATTCTATATGTTCTATGAATATGTTCTTATTTACACCATATATTTTTAAAATATTAGATGAAGAAATAAAAAATTATTTTATGGAACATAAAAACAATTTACTTGAAGGAGAATTTTTAATACCTGATGTTGTAGAAAAATCTGTTAATGAAAATAAAATAAGAGTAAAATTGATGAAAACTAATGCGTTATGGTATGGAGTTACTTATAAGGAAGATGCTTCTTACGTAAAGGATAATATTAATAAAATGATTGCTAATGGTGATTATCCTAAAAATTTATGGTAATACATAAAATGACAATATATTAAAAAAAAATAATTTATTATATTACTAGGTGATGAGATGATTGTATACTTAGATCTAGTAATATTAATAAATTATTTTTTTGATTGTTTATTATTAATGGTAGTTAATATAACATTAAAAAGAAATATGTCTTTTAAAAGGATATTATTATCTTCTTTATTAGGAGAATTAAGTTTATTAGGATTATTTATAAATAATATATATTTAATGTTTATTTTTAAAAGTTTATTAGCTTTATTACTTGTTATAATATGTTTTAAATTTAAAGATATATTATATACAATAAATAATTTAATATATTTTTATATGGCTAGTATTATATTAGGAGGATTTACTTATTATTTAAAATTAAATGGTATTAATTATTTATTAATAATTAGTATAAGTCCTTTAATACTATATTTATTTTGTTTACAAGCTAAGTTATTAAAGACTAATTATAAAGATTATTATAACGTTACTATATACTTTAAAAATTCTAAAAGTGTTAAAGTATCTGGTTATTTAGATACAGGAAATAAGTTAAAAGATCCAGTTACTGGTAAATGTATAGTTTTATTAGATAGAAGATTATTAAAGGGAGTAGTAAGTATTAGAAGTCCTATATATGTACCATATCATTCGTTAAACAATAGAGGTTTAGTAAAGTGTATAAGACCTAATAAAATAGAGATAGAAAATAAATTTAGTGATAATTTTTTATTAGGTATTATGGATGATAAAATAGGAATTAATGGTGTTGAATGTATATTAAATTTAGAAATAATGGAGAGTTTACATGTTTAAAAAAATATTAGCTTGGTTAAGAAGTAAATATAATGAAGTATTTTTCTTAGGTAGTGATGATAAATTACCACCACCTTTATCTAAGGAAGAAGAATTAAAATATTTAATTGATTTAAAAAATGGTGATGAAAGTGCACGAGATGTTTTAATTGAACATAATTTAAGATTAGTAGTTTTTTTAGCTAAAAAATATGAAACAACTGGTTATGATATGGAAGATTTAGTATCAATTGGTTCAATTGGCTTAATTAAGGGTATTAACACTTATAAAATAGATAAAAATATTAAACTTGCTACTTATGCATCTCGTTGTATTGCTAATGAAATACTAATGTATATTAGAAAAAATAAGAATCGTAAAACTGAAATAAGCTTAGAAGATGCACTTAATTATGATCAAGAAGGTAATGAATTACATTTAGAAGATATAATGGGTACGGATGATGATTTAGTTGTTAAAGAATTTGAAGATTCGGAAGATAAGAGGTTACTTGCTAAAGAAATAGAATCTTTAGATGAAAGAGATAAAAAAATTATGATTATGCGCTATGGACTTTATAATACCAAAGAGTATACTCAAAAAGAAGTAGCTGATAAATTAAATATTAGTCAATCATATATTTCTAGAATAGAAAAAAGAGTAATTAATAACTTAAAGGAAATCTTAAAAGTTTAATTACTCTTTTTAATTGGTTTATTTTTTATTTCAAATAAATATGTATCAGTGTTATTTATTAAATCATATATCATAGATGATTCTAATTCTTTTTGATATATAAAAGTATTTTTATAAGCATTATAATCTATATTTAAAGTTTTTAAATATTTTTGACCAATTTCATTAAATCCGAGTACTCTAACATAATCTTCTTCTTTATTATTTTTTGTAATACCAAGTAATATATGTATTAACATTCTATTAATTCTGTTATATGTATATCTTTTGGTTTTAATATTATTTATTAATTCTTCTATAGTATTACTATATTTTATTATCTTTTTTAATCTATATTCTATACCCTCTGAAACATCTAAATATGTATTTAATGAAGGATTATTAATAATAGCAAATTTTATTAGTTTAAAATAAATATCCTTATTAGGTTTAATTATAAAATTATAATAGGGAGTATATTTTTTAATATCTAAATTATTATCTATTTTATTTCTAATATTTGTAGCACTTACAATATTTTCGTTACTTTCTATATCATGATAACTATTAGTTCTTTTAATACTTATTGGTTTTATATTTTTATTTATTTTATTAATCGCTTTTATATAAGATATACCTAATAAGTCATTAGGATTTATAGGATTATTTATATTTAATGATTTAGCTAAAGAAGTAGGATAATTTAATCCTTTATCAAGAAAGTTTTTAACTTTAGTATTAAAATCTTCATCTTCTTGTTTTATAGCTATATCAGTTAATAATTTAATATTATTAGATTCACTACCAAATATTAAAATATCTATTTTAAAATTATTTAATATTTTAAGAGATTCATATGCAAAGATGTCGGATGCTTGTGTACCATATATAGCAGGTAGTTCTACAACTATATCAATATTATTTTCTAAAGCTAATTTAACTTTAGTTTCTTTAGTCATGTAACTAATTTCACCACGTTCTAAAAAATATCCATTTAAAATTAAAATAATAATTGAATCTGGATAAAGTTTTTTTATCTCTTTTATTTGATATATATGACCATTGTGTAATGGGTTATATTCTGCTATTAAACCTATAATTGGCATTTAAATCACCACTTATATATTAACATATAAAGTATAATTTTGTTATTTTTTCACATAATAAATTTAGAAGGGATTAATATGAAAGATAATATTAATGTATTAGATGAAATTAATAAAGGCTCTTCGATGGGTACAGATGCTGTTGATTGTGTATTAAAAAAAGTTGAAGATAAGAAGTTAAAGAAAGTTTTAGAAGATTTACATAAAAAGTATGAAAATATTATAAGAAAAATTAATAAAATTTATAGTAAATATAATAAAGATAAAACTCCTCATGAAACTAATATGATGAATAAAGTTATGACCTGGTATGGAGTAGAAATGAAAACTTTAAATGATACTAGTAATTCTAAAATAGCCGAATTAATTTTACAAGGTTTAAATATGGGTATTATTGAAGGTAAAAAAATTTATAACAGTAAACAAATGGATATGAAAGTAAAAAGCATAGTAAAAGAATATATCGATATGCAAGAAGAATATGTTGAAGTTTTAAAGAAATTTTTATAGTGCTATGGCACTTTTTTTGTGAAATAATTGATATTTAGGTAAGTTTATGCTATTATCTAAACGAAAGAAAGAAGTGAAAATATGCGTGAATTTACGGAACAAGAAATGGTAAGAAGAAGTACTTTAGAAACATTAAGAACTATAATAAATCCTTATCCAGATCATTTTACTAGAACTCATGAAATAAGTGATGCAAGATTATTAGAAGATGGTACTACTGATGTTAAGGTGGCTGGTAGAATAGTATTAATGCGTAAAATGGGGAAGATGTCATTTTTAACTATTCAAGATATTAAAGGTAAGATTCAAATATCTATTAAAATAGATATGGTTGGTGAAGAAGCTTACGATTTCTTTAAGAAATATATTGATATAGGAGATTTTATTGGTGTATGTGGTGAAGTTTTTACTACTCATACAGGTGAAAAGACTATTAGAGCGACATCTTATGAATTTTTAGGTAAAGCCCTAAAACCACTACCAGAAAAATTTCATGGATTAACTGATACAGAAAGTATTTATAGATATCGTTATTTAGACTTAATTACATCTGAGGAATCAAGAAATAAATTTTTATTTAGATCTAAATTTATTAAAAAACTAAGAGATTATTTAGATAACGAAGGGTATATTGAAATTGAAACACCAATATTAAATAATAAAGCTAGTGGTGCTACTGCTAAACCTTTTATTACTCATCATAATGCTTTAGATATCGATTTATATTTAAGAATTGCTCCAGAAACTTATTTAAAAAGAGCAGTAGTTGGTGGATTTACTAAAGTTTTTGAAATTGCACGTTGCTTTAGAAATGAGGGAATGGATACAACTCATTTACAAGATTTTACAATGATAGAAGGATATGGTGCTTATTTAAATTATAAAGATAATATGATATTTTTACAAAATATGTTACAAAGTATTATCTTAGATTTATTTGGTACATTAGAAATAAAAGTAGGAGATAAGTTAGTTGATTTATCTGGTACATGGCCAGTTGTATCATTTAGAGATTTAATTTTAAAATATTCTAATATAGATATTAAAGTTTATAATACTAAAGAATCATTATTAAATAAGATTAAAGAAGATAAAATAGAGATAGATTCTGAAACTCCGTTAGAAAATCTAGGATATGGTAATTTAGTTGATCAATTATATAAAAAAGTAGCAAGACCTAATGTTATTGGACCTATGTATTTAACGGAACATCCTATTGATTTATCACCACTTGCTAGAGCTAATGATGAGGATAAGACTATTACTGATAGATTCCAATTAGTAATAAATGGTGCTGAAATTATTAATGCTTATTCAGAATTAGTTGATCCAGTAGATCAAGAACAAAGATTATTAAAACAAGCAGAATTAAAATCAAATGGTGATGAAGAAGCAATGCCAATGGATTATGATTATATTGAGGCTATGGAATATGGTATGCCACCAATATCTGGTTGGGGTATGGGGCTTGATCGTTTAATCCAATTATTAACTAGTAGTGATAATATTAAAGACGTTGTAATGTTCCCATTAATGCGACCAAAAGATTAATTATAAAAAGGAGTTATTAGTATATGTCAAAATATGATGATTATAATTATAATATAGAAATTAAAGTAAATAACAAAGAATACAATATAAAAAACATTAATTATGATTTTATTTATAAAGAGAAAATTGACTATGAAAAATTAAATAAATATAATGATATTACCAGTTTTAGTGACTTAATATCAAGTATTCAATCAAGAAGAAGAAAAAATCCATTAAATAATTTAAGTGGTCAACAATTACAAGTATTAAGACAATTACTTAGTGGTCAATCACAGCAACAAGGACAAAGTCAAAGTGGTATTAATCAAACTTCTATTTCACAGCCTTCTACTCCACAAGCTTCTTCTCAACAAACTACTGCTTCGCAAACTATTTCTCCACAAGTTACTACATCACAACAATCTTTAAATTCTAGAGCAGTAACAACTGGATGGAGTCCAACTAGCATTGCCGGAGTTGTATATAAATTTAATCGTGGTGTTGTCGGAATTGATAGAGAAGGTAATGTGACTGAAAGAATACTTGATGGTACATGGGATCACCATAGTGAAGTCACTGCAGAAATTGGAAATTTAACTAATCTTAGTTCTACTGACAAATATACTAGACCTTTTGAAAACGGTTTACTAGCTTCTGAAGGAGGAACACTTATAATTCAATTAGAAGGTGATTCCGCTTTAGTTTATTTACCAAACGAATTAACGGAAGAACAATTAACTAAATTAAATTTAGAGATTATACCGCGTAGTAATTTTGCTATTTCATTTACTCATAATGGTGATATTTATGAGGATGATAATATAAATGGTCAAGTATTAATATCTTTTTGCCAAAATTTAGTTGGTAATTTAAGTAGGACTTCTCGTTAAGGAATGTAGTTAACTCTGTTGTTAAACAGAGTTTTCAGGATAAACGCATGAGAAAATTATGCGTTTTTTATGTTAATATATATGTAAGGAATAAAATGTGGTGGTAGTAAA
>CALWAK010000042.1 GCA_944373095.1 uncultured Bacilli bacterium | reverse complement strand
ATAAGAATACATGATTTTTTATATAAAAGATACATTTTATCATAATTTAATTATTATTTTTTATGCGATTGCCATAAGAATTTAACAAACTTATTCACTTTTTATTTGGTTTTTTGTATAATAATTTGAAGGTGAAGCTTATGGAGAGTTTAATTTTGCACAATATAAGTATTAAAATTGATACCGAATTAATTATAGATAAACTCTCTTTAGAAATAAAAAAGAAAACTAATACTTCTATTATTGGGCCTGCTGGTGTGGGAAAAACAACATTTTGTAAATTGCTAAATGGTGATTTAAAATTTAAAGGGAAATTGAAAATTAATAATCAGGATATAGATGAAAATAATATTAATTTATTAAAAAAGTATGTTGCTGTTGTATTAAGTAATAGTTATAACAAAAATGCTCTAGTGATAGATGAACTATTTAATGGTTTAGATACTCTAGATTTAGATTATGAAGAAGAAGAAAAAAAAGTTAAAGAAGTAATTAGTTTTTTTAAGTTAGATGATAAATTAGAATCTAAAATTAATACTTTTACTATTCAAGAAAAATATTTTATTAAAATTATAAAAGAATTGATTCGCTCTCCAGAATATATTGTGTTTGATGATATATTTATAAATATGAATAAGAGTGATGTTAAGAAAATAATAAATTATTGTAAAAAAAATAATATAACTATTATTAATATTACAACAGAAATGGAATTTGTATTAGAAAGTGATTATTTATTAGTATTATATGATAAAAATATTGCTATGGAAGGAAAAGTATTAGAGTGTTTGAAAGAAGAACAGTTATTAAGAAGACTTGGTTTTAATTTACCTTTTTTAGTTGATTTATCTATTCAACTTGGTTATTATGGTTTAATAGATAAAATAATTACAAATGATAGAAAGATGATTGATGCAATATGGAAATAATTTTAAATGACTTAGTTTGTAATTCAACTAAAAATGATAAAAAATTAAATAAAGTTAATTATAAATTTAAAGAAAATTCAATAAATTTTTGTTTTGGCTTATCTGGTAAATTACTAAGAGATTTACTTATATTAAAAAAACAAAAGGAAAGTGGTTTTGCACTGGTTAATCCAAATGGGAGATTAAGTGATATTGGATATATTGGAAATAATCCATCTAAAGAATTTAAGTTTAAAACGGTTTGTGATGAGATGATGAATTTAAAAGAAATTTATCATTTAAAATATAATGATATAGATGCAAAAATAAAAAGCGCTTTATTAATGGTAGGATTAAATGAAACTTACTATAATAGGAATATAACTACTTTATCAACATCAGAATTAAAAAAAGTATCTTTAGCATGTGTATTGTTTTATAATCCTCAAATTATAATAGTGGACTATTTTGAAAAAGGTTTAAATTTTAAAGATATAGAGTATTTTAAAAAATTGTTTAAAAAATTAAAGAGTAAGTATGAAAAAAATATTATAATATGTAGTGATAATATTAGTAATTATTTAGATGTATTAGATGAATATGTTATATTTAATAATGGTGATATCGTACTTTCTGGAAATAAAAAGAATTTATATAATAATGAAATTTATAAATATATTGAAGAACCACATATTATAACTTTTATTAATTTAGCTAGAGAGTACGGTATTAAATTGGATAATTATTTAGATATTAAAGAACTTATAAAAGCAATATATAGGGATGTTGAGAATAAATGAGATATAAAGCAATTGTTAGTTATGATGGTAGTGATTTTAATGGTTTTCAAAGATTAAATAATACTAGAAGTGTTCAAAAATGTTTGGAAGATGCATTAAGTATTATTAATAAAAATAAAGTTTTAATAAAAGGGGCATCTAGAACAGATAAAGGGGTTCATGCTCTACATCAAGTTATTAGTTTTGATATGGATGTCAATGTTCCAATTGATAGATTTATAAAAGCTATAAATAAAATATTACCAGATGATATTAGAATAAATAAGTTGGATATAGTGAATAATAATTTCCATGCTAGATATAATGTTTATCAAAAAACTTACGTTTATAAAATAAATTTAGGTGAATGTGATGTATTTAAAAATAGGTATTATTTTCAAACCAATTATAAGTTAGATGTTAATAAAATGATTGAATGTTCTAAAGTATTTTTAGGGATTCATAATTTTAAAAATTTTGTATCCGGATATCGTGATAATTATAAAGCAAAAATAGATAGCATAGATTTTAAATATGCTAATAATGAATTAATTTTAATATTTAAGGGAAAGAGTTTTTATAAATATATGGTTAGAAATATAGTTGGAGCTTTATTTTTTGTTGGAAGTGGAAGGCGTAGTATTGAAGATATAAAGATAATGTTAAATAATTTTGATAACAACTATAGTTTTTATACAGCTCCTGCTAGTGGATTATATTTAGTAGATATAAAGTATAATGATGAATTATAAATGTTTTAAAAAAATTTATTGTATGCTAAAATACATAATGTGGAGGTTATTATGAAATTTTTAAAAAAGTTAATAAATTCAGAATATAGAGAACTTTGTCGCTTTGAAGAAATTGCAAAAAAAGTAATAGAATTAGATGAAGAGTATTCAAAGTTAAGCGATGAAGAATTAAAAAATAAAACTATAGAATTTAAACAGCAATTAGAAGATGGTGCTGATTTAGATTCTTTAATTGTCCCTGCTTTTGCAACTGTAAGAGAAGCAGCATATAGAGTTATTGGTGAAAAACCTTATTTTGTTCAAATATTAGGTGGTTTAGCTATTCATTTTGGCAATATTGCAGAAATGAAAACTGGTGAAGGTAAAACCCTTACTGAGACTATGCCAACCTATTTAAATGCGCTAACAGGTAAAGGCGTACATATTGTTACAGTTAATGAATTCTTAGCAAAAAGGGATTCAGAGTGGATGGGTAACATTTATAGATTTTTAGGATTAACTGTAGGGCTAAATTTAAGAGAGTTATCTCCTAAAGAAAAAAAAGAAGCATATGCTTGTGATGTTTTATATTCTACTAATAATGAGATTGGTTTTGATTATTTAAGAGATAATATGGTTGTTAGAGTTGAAAATAGAGTACAAAGACCATTAAACTTTTGTATTGTCGATGAAGTTGACTCAATTTTAATTGATGAAGCAAGAACACCATTAATTATTTCGGGTGGTAAATTTGAAGCAAAGCAGTTATACACAGATGCTGATAAAGCTGTAAAAAAATTAGGTGAAGAAGATTACGATGTAGATTTAAAAACTAAAAATGTTTCATTAACTGACAACGGTAGTAAAAAAATTGAAACTTATTTTCATTTAGATAATTTATATGATATTAATAACTCAGCATTAGTTCATCATGTTAATCAAGCATTAAAAGCAAATTATGGATTTAAAAAAGATGTTGATTATATTGTTGAAGGTGATGAAGTTGTCATAGTTGATAGTCATACAGGTCGTCTAATGCATGGTAGACAATATTCTGATGGGTTACATCAAGCTATTGAAGCTAAAGAAAATGTAAGAATAAATGAAGAAACTAAGACTATGGCTACTATTACATTTCAGAATCTATTTAGAATGTATAATAAGTTGTCAGGAATGACAGGAACTGCTAAAACTGAAGAGGAAGAATTTATAAATATTTATAATATGTATGTTATTCAAATACCTACTAATAAACCGGTTGCAAGAATTGATTTACCAGATTTAGTTTATGCTACTGCTAAGGGAAAATACAGTGCTATTATAAAATGTATTAAAGAAATACATAAAACTGGACAACCTATATTAGTTGGTACAATTTCAGTTGAAGCCAACGAATATTTAAGTTCTTTACTAAAAAAAGAAAATTTACCTCATGAAGTATTAAATGCCAAAAACCATGCTAGAGAAGCTGAAATAATTGCTAAAGCAGGTGAAGTTGGTGCTATTACTATTGCAACAAATATGGCTGGACGTGGTACTGATATTAAAATTAGTGATGAAGTAAAAGCCTTAGGTGGTTTATATGTTATTGGTACCGAAAGACATGAATCAAGAAGAATTGATAATCAGTTAAGAGGTAGATCTGGTCGTCAAGGTGATCCAGGTATATCACAATTTTTCGTATCATTTGATGATGATTTAATGAGAAGATTTGGTACAGAAAAAATTAAAAATATGTTAATTTCACTAGGTATGGATGGTGAACAAGCTATTCGTTCAAAGACTTTTACAAAATCAATTGAAACTGCGCAAAAGAAAGTTGAAGGTAATAACTATGATATGCGTAAAAGTTTACTTGATTATGATAATGTCATGAATCAGCAAAGAGAAATTATTTATGCAAGAAGAAATGAGTTATTAGAAGAGGAAGATGTTGATTCTTATATTAATGATGTATTTCATAATAATATTGCTGCATTAATAGATAATCATATTGATCCAGAAGGGTACTTAACTGAACAAGATAAAGTTGATATTTTAGAAGAAGTTAATAATAATCTTCTTAAGAAAAGTGATATAAAATTAGACGAAATTAAATCATTAAAAGATGAAGAAGTAAAAGAATATATTTATGATAAAGTAATAGATGATTATGATAAAAAGATAAGTCATATTCCTAAAGAGGTTATTTCTGAATTTGAAAAAGCTATATGTTTAAGAATAATTGATGAAGCTTGGATTGATCATATTTCTACTATGGAACATTTAAGAGAAGGTATTAGTCTTCGTGGATATGGTCAAACTAACCCATTACAGGCTTATGCTCAAGAAGGATTTGATATCTTTGAAAAAATGCTTGATAATATTGATGCAAAAATATCAACATTCTTATTAAGAGCAGAAGTTACTCAAAATGTAGAAAGAAAACAAGTTGCAACCGGTAATACAAACGATGGTAAAGAAGCTGCTAAAAGTACTCCTAAAAAAGTAAAAAAAGTAGGAAGAAATGATTTATGTCCATGCGGCTCTGGTAAGAAATATAAACAATGTTGTGGTAAATAGTGATAAATAAAGATTTGTAAATGTAATAAAAATAAAAAGGTGTAAACAGTTATTTATGTGTTTACACCTTTTTAAATATTAAAAAAGTATATTTATATAAGATATGAACTATTAGTTTACTTCAGTAAACTAATTATCTATTGCTTCAATAATCAAGTAATTTTATAATTTTGGTTAAGGAGAAATATAATTATGAATAATAAAAATATTGGTGAATTAATTAGTTCTTTAAGGAAAGCAAAAGGAATGACTCAGTATGATTTAGCTGTAAAAATGAATATAACTGATAAAGCAGTTTCTAAATGGGAAAGAAATTTATCTTATCCTGATATAAGTAGTATTTCTAAATTATCAGAAATTTTAGGTGTAACAGTAGAAGAATTATTAAATGCCAAGGTTAAAAGTAACAACAATAAATATAATAAAATTATTAATATAGCTTTATTAGGCATAAGTCTAGCTATGGGAATTAGTGTATTAGTAACTAATATTCTAAATAAAATAGACATTAAATCTTCTGTGATGATGCTATCTTTATGTAGTACTTGTATTGCAATCTACTTATTAAAAAATAATTGATTTAGAATACATTTTTATGTAGAATAAATAGCATTAGGAGGGTTTATGAAAAATAATTGTAATGAATTAAGTAAAAAAATAGGATCACTTATTACTGCAGGTGCAATATCTTTAACATTATCTGGTTGTGATGCTAGAGAGGTATCAACAAATAATAGTAATAATACTCAATCTGTTATTGATACTACTAATTCTGATTCTTTAGAGGATGGAGTACAACAAATATTAGATATACCTGGTGAAAATTTCAAATTAAAAGTTGGGTATCAATGTGTTTTAAATGATGGTGAAAAGTGGACTGTAACATCAGATAAATCTATATTTATGGAAGTAAGTACTTTAGGTTTACCAGAAGATATGAAAGTATATATTGATAATATTCATACTGATACTACTATTTGTTCTCATTATCCTCAAATTAATGGAATAATGCAAGATAGTATGGATGATAGAATTCATAATTCATTAATGTATGGCTTTTCAATATCAGATACTAATTCGTTTTATGGAATTAATCAAATTGATGGTCAAAATGATACTTTTATAAAAGGTTTTACATATGGATATAATGGCTATTCTTCTGGTAGCGTTAATGAACAAAGATTTTTAGAATCTGACTACTTAAAAAAAGGAGTTTATGCTAATAAAATATCTAGTGTAATTGATTTAATTGTTGTAAAAGGAGAAGAATTTTCTTTTACTAGTGTAGAATCTGAAGTAACCGTTTCTGTATGGCCATACATTGAATTAAAGAATGCAAATGGTGAATCTTATTATAAATATTATCATCTAAATGAACAGGGTAAAATTGAGGTTTTAGAATTAACAGAAGAAGAATTTATTATTCAAACACAAATAGATTCTAATAAATTAACTAGAAAAAAATAAGTTTCAAACGAAACTTATTTTCTTTTTTTAACTAATTTATATACATCACTAGAAATATCTTCAAAATCTCTAATACCTAAATTATCAACACAATTTACCATATCATAATTGTATAACTCGGCTAATTCTAGGTAAGCACGTTCACCTTTTTTTAAGTATTCTACATTTCTTTCGACTTCATCAAGCATTTCATTTCGTTTGCTCTTTAAAATACAAGCATAATCATAAGGCATATATAAGAATATTATTTGATTTGGCCTAGGTAACTCCATTAATTCATATTCTAATATTTCTATTTTCTTATAAATTTTTAATCTTTCCTCTTTAGAGTCTAGTAAGCCCCCTCTATGAGCCATATTACTTGGAACATAACGATCGGCAATCACAATATAACCATCATTTAAATATTTTTCTAATGTTGGTAAGTTATATCTTCTATCTGCAGCATAGTAGCATAAAGCTGCTAAGCTATCAATATTTCCCCCACCTTCAGGGAAAAAACTATGATTTTCTTTTAAATATTTATCACACAAATATGGTTTACCTAAAAGGGATGCCCCTATAATAGCACCAGATGGTGTATCATACATAGGAAAAGATAAACATACAACTTTTTCTCCATCTTTTTTTAATTTTTCTAATAATAATTTACTTTGTGTTTCTTTTCCAGAACAATCTGTTCCTTCAATAACAATTAACTTTCCTTGCATAAAATACCTCTCATAACATATTTTTCTTCTTTAATATATAAGCAATAATTATTGATAATAAAATTGATATAATAATAATTAAAATAAAACTAAATGGATTTTCTCCTATTAGGCCTAATGGAACATTCATACCAATAAAGGATGCAATCATAGTAGGTATTGAACAAACTATTGTAACACCTGCTAAAAATTTCATTACATCATTAAGATTGTTAGAAATAATTGTAGCGTAGGTATCAGTCATACTAGATAGTATTTCTCTATAAATGGTAGCAGTTTCAACAGCTTGTTTAGTTTCTATCAAAGCGTCAGTTATTAATTCTTCATCCTTTTTATCAATTGGTATAATATTACCTTTAGCAATTCTTTCCAAAGCAGTATAGTTAGCTCTAAGAGAAGTTATAAAGTATACTAAAGTTTTTTCAATATTTAATAAATTTACTAACTCTTTATTATTAGTAGATTTTAATAATGCTTTTTCTTTAGTATTAATATATTCATTAATACTAGTTAACTCTTTTTGATATCTGTTAGCGACCATAATAAATATTTGTGATATTAAATTACATTTTCTTTTTAATGTAAAATTTTCAATATTTATATTTTTAAAGTAATCTACAAATGGTTGTTCTTTTAAAGAAAGTGTTATTAAATAACCTTTTTCACTTATTATTATACCTAAAGGATTAGTTTTATATTTAAGTTTATTATTAGTATCCACAAGATATGGGGTATCTAATATTATTACTGTTTCTTCATTTCTTTTCTCTATTCTTGGTAATTCTTCTTCATCAAGCATTTTTATTATTATCTCTTTTTCAATCCCAGTATTTTTAATAATTTCATTAATTTCTTCTTGAGAAGGATTAACTAAATCTATCCAACTTTCAGTTTTGATTTTATCTATTTTCTCTAAATTTTTATTATTAACTTCATATATGTTTAGCATCTTTATCACCCACATGTATTTTATCACATAATTTATATACTGTAATTAATGATTGAAATAATTTTAATTATTAGTTAATATAAAAATTAAAAGAAGGAATATATATGCTGAATAATAAAATAATTATAATTGGTAATGATAAAATTGAATGTTTAGGTGATGTAAATGCTAATCAATTACATTATTTTTGTTTAATGAATTATATTAAGGAGAAATATCCTAATGATTATATTAATATTACTTCACTTCAATCTGCTATTTATTTTTTAATAGCGCAAGGAAATATTATATTATTAAATATGATTCAAGGAATAAAAAATAGTGGTAATCTATTTTTACCAAATGAATATAATGATTATCAATTAAGTAAATTAATAAATTTAGCATATTATTTTAATAGTTATTATATTCATATTTCATATAATTTATCATTACTTGGCGAAGAAATAAAAGGTGTAGAAGAATTTTATTTAGCTCAGGGAAATTTAAAAGAACAATTGATTAAGATATTTTTAGAAATTGAGGCCTTAAATATTTTAAAAGATAAAAATGCTTTGAATAGATTAAAGAATTAATTAAATATTATAGATAAATTTTTTAAATATATGGTTTCTAAACTTTAATAAAATGCATATAATTTTATATATTAATTATTTGTATAATAAAAAGGTTATTTAAATAGCATTGTAACAATATAATAAGTATAATTTGTTATTTTGTTCTTTTTGTG
>CALWAK010000041.1 GCA_944373095.1 uncultured Bacilli bacterium | reverse complement strand
AGATTTATAAATAGATTGAACCATTACGCAAGATATAAATTATTGATAATAGATGAAGTTGGATTTTTACCAATGGATTTGAATGGGGCGAATATGTTATTTCAATGAATTAATAAAAGACATGAAAAATATTTAACTATAATAACGACAAATAAACCATTTGGGAAATGGCATGAAATATTTAATGATGTAACATAAGCTAATGCAATTTTAGATAGGTTATTACATCATTCATATATTATTAATATAAATGGTAATTCATATCGTTTAAAAGATAAACTTAAAATGGATTCAGATATCTCTGAACCCATACAAAGTTAAGTAAATTTTTTGTACATTTTTATTTTCAACTTTTTGTACATTTTTATATTGACTTTAACAAAAAATAAATCTTTGAAAAACAGAAATTCCAAGATATCAACAGTTTAAATATCTTGAGACTTCTTATTTTATAGATTCATAGAAGAAATAAAATCTCTTACCGAACTGTATACATCCGCATTTAAATCGGGATATTTTTCAAGAACTTTGTTAACCCATTCGGGGCCATGACCACCAACTTCCTTCACAAACCCTTCTAGTTCACCAACTGGCACAATATATATTCCATTTACTCGTAGAATTTGCTCCAATTTTTTAAATGCGACAGTTGCATTGCCTGCTGGAATAGCTGAAATTCCAGAGGATTTCAAGGCATCCCATTTTGAAATTGTGCTAATGGCTAATCGAATATCTTTTATTTCACGATTAGATAATTCTCGATTTTCAGAGGCGTTCAGTACACTATTGATTGTTATTTTAGCATCATTTCTGTTAATCTTTTCCTTTGAACTATGTAGGTTTGAAACAATAATATTATAATCAACTTGGAGACTCGTCCAATCAATACCATATGCTTCTACAATATTTTTAAATATTGTTTCATCATTTAAAACATCAATGTCAGGAATCAACCGAACATCAATATTTAGTGCACGCATCGAAGTTGAAATTTTTGCCATGCGATGTTTACCACCACAATGTATAAAAAGTGCTTCAGAATACTTTCCTTCAGTCTGCTTAATAAAGCTTTCTACAATAGAATACATCTTACAATCTGAATCACTTTCACATAACACAACAACTTTATGAAATAAACTCGACATAATGTTTGAGTACTTAAGTAATGGATCGTTCCAAACTTCATCAAACTTTTCGTTACTAAGAATAGAAAAAGCGTTTGTGTCTTCTTTTCGGGTAATTCTAACAATTTTTATACGTTGGGGACAAACTTCCAGTAATCCTTTTATGATTTCTTCGCTGTGTGTAGAAATAAATGCCTGTTGATCATTTGTCAATGTCTGCCCAATAATTTGTCCCATAATTCGAGCCTGCGGTGGATGGAGAAACGATTCCGGCTCATCAATCAAATAAGTTCGATAATAATCAAGCATTAAATAAAGTAATATACCAGTAAAACTCTTTATCCCATCACCTTGATTTTGAACTTGTTTATAAGTATCAAGAATTGCAGCATATGCTTCTAATCTCTGTTGTTCATCATCATATTGTTGATTTAATTTTACTGGTTCTCCAATACATAGAGGTATTGTGGCTCCATATTGACTGTTTGGAGTCAATTCTACTCCAAAAGCTTTTTTGAAATTATCAGAGAGCCACTTTCGATATTTTCTATCAAATGCAGCATAGTGGATTGGATGTAGCTTAGAGTCGTTCCTGTTAATATTATTAGGAGGAGTACAAATTTTTAAACGTGCTTCTGTATCTAGATTTGCGACAAATAAATCACGGAACTCACCATAATATGCGTTTTTCAAAAATAAACTATCAGAAGAGCCTTTCCAATAATTGATACCATGCCCAAGAATAGAATAATTCGTGTATGAGCCTTGATCATTTCCATTTGAAATGCTCTGCAGTAGAGGCAGAAGTGATTCCTCACTTTTAGTAATCTTTATATCAGAGACAACAATAGTTGATAATTTTTTTGATGATAAGGTATAAATATCTTTAAGAGATTGACTTTTACCTGCATTATTAGGGCCAACAAATATGACAATATCGTTTTGATTAACATTAAGTGATTCGCCATTGTTAAATTCAATTTTTGATATATATCCACCTGCTTTTTCTGTTACCATATTTTTCCTCACTTTCTAAAATGGTATCGTTATTTTTAATAATACAACTTGTAAAAGAATTTTTTTGTATCCTCATTTGCGTGTTATATTACACATTCCATTTTACCACAATTTTTCGACCGAAGTCCATCACAATATTATTGAATTCGCTCATGATGTTGAAAGAGGAAGTTCTTTATCCTAAACTTCACACAAACGAGAAAATATGCTGTATACCTACTCACATTCTTCGATTTCAAGTTCTATAGTTTTTTAAACGTCAGCAGCTTGTCGAAAATTTTGCTGTTTAACCTTAACCTCTTCAAAACTAATTTTTCCTAAAATATACTGCTCATAAAACATCGCAGAATTTATAAAATGTTATTAATATACCATATTCTCATTTGCCAATTGTATAACCTTTGTCCCTTTTATCCTTTCATGAGCTTAGGTATTCCTGCACATTTTTTATTATTAATAAAGGTGCTAATATTATTATTATTATTATTATTATTATTGCTAAATACTTAGGACATGCTAAAATTGATGAAACATTAAATGCTTATTCTCATCTATTTAAAAATAAAATGGATGATAATCATTTAAAATAGTTATTTATAAAAAAAAGACTTTTTCAAGTCTTTGAGTACCTAAAATATATTTATAAGGTCACAAACCCTTTAAAATAAACAAAAAATGAGAGCTTTCGCTCTCTTCAGGGGGTTTTGGTCGATTACATAAGTCACTATGTAAAATCGTAAAATATGCAATCTACATGATACTCGCTGTACCATGCTATATACATATTAAACTTTTTTATTTTCTTTGTCAATAATACGTATTTTAAAAATTTAAATTTTTTTAATTTTATATTAATAAAGTCCCATTTTAACTAGATTTTATCAATATTACTATTTACATTATATTTACACTAATTATTATGACTTAATGTATCTATAATGTCAATATACAGTTTATTGTTATCAAAATTATTTAAGTATTCTAAAGAATCTTCTTTACACTTTAACAAGATTTTAAAATCTTCTTTTATATTACCAATCTTAAAATGCATATCACCACTTTGTCTTTCCCCAAATAAATCTCCTGACCCACGCATTTTAAAATCTTGTTCACTAATATAAAAACCATCATTACTTTGTTCTAGTACTTTTAGTCTTAACGTATCACTATTAGAAATTAAATAACAATAACTTTGTAGTTCATTTCTTCCAACTCTACCCCTTAACTGATGAAGAGTAGCAAGTCCAAATCGCTCAGCATTATAAATAACCATCATTGTTGCATTAGATATATCAACACCTACTTCAATTACTGTTGTACTAATAAGTATATCAATAATACCTTCTTTATAATCACTAAGAATTTTATTTTTATCTTCACTTTTCATTTTACCATGTAAAATACCTATTTTATATTTACTACCAAAAGCTTGATTAAATTTCTTTTCTAAAGTTAATACATCATTTTTTTCTTCACCCTCTATTAAAGGTGCTACTACATATATTTGATGTCCTTTTCTTAACTCATTAAAAATACTTTCTAAAACTTCTTTTATTTTATCTTCACTAAATACTTTAGTAATTATTTCTTTTCTTCCACTTGGTTTAGTTTTAATATAAGATATATCCATATCCCCATATAAGCATAAAGCATAAGTACGTGGTATTGGCGTAGCACTCATATATATAATATCTGGTGCTAAACCTTTATTTTCAATTGTACTTCTCTCTCTAACCCCAAAACGATGTTGTTCATCAGTTATAACTAAGCCTAACTTTTTAAATACTACTTTTTCATTTAATATAGCATGAGTACCAATAACAACTGCCTTATCATCTTCTTTTATACTGCTAATAATACTCTTTTTTTCTTTTTGAGATTTACTACCTACTAATAAATATACGTTAACATCAGGTAACATATTTTTAATATTATTATAATGTTGAATAGCAAGTACTTCAGTAGGAGCCATTAAGCATGATTGATAGCCACAAACACTATTTAAATACATAGCAATAATACTGACAATAGTCTTACCACTACCGACATCTCCTAATATTAGCCGATTCATTTTCTTAGAACTAATAAAATCATTATATATATCCCAAACAGCAGTTTCTTGATCTTTAGTTAATTTAAATGGTAATTTATTTATATATTCTATAACTATATTTTTTTCTATATTTCTTTTAATACCATGAGATTCATTAAGTCTTCTTTCTTTTAAATAATTAATTTTAAACATAAAAGTAAAGAATTCTTCATATATTAACCTTAATCTTGCTTGTTTTAATTTATCTATATCTATAGGATTATGCACTATTTTAATTGCATCCATCTTATCTATAAACTTATATTTATTAACTAAATACTTAGGTATATAATCATCTATATCTATTTTATAATCTAATACATTTAATATTATATTATTAATTTGTTTATTAGTAATATTACTAACTAAATGATATACTACTTCTATTTTATTATTTATATTAGTTTCAAAACGTATTTCACTACAAGTAAAATTATTATTATATTTATCATATTTACCTACTGCTAATAAAATATCTCCTGGTTTTATTTTATGTAATAAAAAAGCTCTATTAAATATAGATATATTTATTATTTTATTTTCTACTACACCTCTAAAATATAATCTATTCATATTCTTTCTAAAATAACTTACTTTAGCTTTCTCTACTACTTTAGCAATAACCATTCCTTCTGTATTTAAACACTCTTCTAAAGACTTTAATCTAAATATATTATATTTATATGGATAATATGTTATTAACTCTTCTACAGTACTTATTTTAAGTTTTTCAAGTAGTTTAATAGTCTTTTCTCCTAAACCTTTTATATCTTCTAAAAGCATATACATCACTAACAAAAATTATAACAAAAAAGCATTGACAAAACTAGGTTTTTTTATTAGTATATTAAGTACCAATTTGCTTAACGGCAAGTTGGTGCTAGTATCACACTAGCCAACCCCTTTTTATTCTTTTTGGAGGCTTACTAAAGCCTCTTTTTTGTTATTAAAAAAGCAATTATAGATGCTCTATAATTGCTATATTTTTATTTATTTTATCTATTAAATCATCATGATCATATTTTTCAAAGACATCTTTAAATACACTACTATCCATTAAAAACATATCATAATAATTTTTAAATATAGTTAAATAATTATCAATATTTAATTCTTTTAATATATTAATATTATTTATTACTAACTTTTCTTCTTTAGCAAGTTCATCTTTCATTAAAGAAGGAATACTTGCTTCTAATTCACGAATTTCTTCTTCACTAAATCCTATATTTTCTAATAATTTCATATTCCCTCCTAATTATTAAATGTATTAATTACTTTTTCACAAGAATCAATATCTTTATGAGAATTATATAGTAATGCTACTATTAATATATCTTTAATTTCTACATTATTATCATTATTTAGTATATTTATTATATTTTTAATAGTATTATTTTTAGAAAAGATTATATTATCTAAAGTATAGTATTCATCCTCTAATTTAACTTTATCTTCTAATCTATTAATAACTTTATTATATTCTTTTTCTAATTTTTCATTATCTAATGCTGGATTATAATCATTAGAATTATCTAATATATTTACTAAATTAGAATTAGATACACTTCTTAAATAATCATTAACATCTTTATTATTTTTAATATTATTTAATTCTATTTTACTCTCAAGTAATTCCTCTAATAACTTCTTTTCATAAATAAATGCTCTAAATATAAATTTATGGCCTTTTTCCTCGATATATGGAATAGAATTTTTCTTACAGAATAATATACGTTCACAAATATCTTTAACATCTTTAACTAGAATCTCAACATTATTTCTAACTATTTCAATATCGCCCATTTCAACAAATAAATTTAAATTATCTAATAATTTATTAGTTTCTAGACTTAGTAACTTAAAACATAATTTTCCATTAGATTTTAATATATTAATATTATATTTCTTTAACACTACTAAGTTAGCAATTATTTGATCATTACTTGTTAGATATAATGATGAACTAAATTTTTCAATATCCATATCACTAATTTGATAACCATTGTCTTTTAATGTCTTAATATTTTTAAGATAGTTATCTAAATCATGTTTATATGTTAATAAAGGTACACTCTTTATGGAAATATCAAGATTTTTTATTTCTTTAATAAATTCCTCTAATTTAGTTTGAGTTGTTCCTTTAAATAATCCATCTATTAAACTAGCATCTTCTTTACTCTTTTCAATTAAACTTAAAAATTTATCAATATCTACTTTTTCTTCTACTATTTCTTCACTTATTAAATCAAGATTAATACTTTCACTTAAATCATCTTCTTTAGTTATAAAATTATCTGTTAACTCATTAATAGAAATTGGAGTATCTGGTTCTTTTTCAAAAGTATTAGTATCTATTGCAACATCATTTAAATTTAACTCGCTTAACTCAATTGGAGCATTTTCCTCATCACTTATAAGTGTTTTATAGATATCTTTTTCATCGTCAATAGAAATAGAATCAGGCGTAAAGATATCATCCATATTTACAGTTTTTTCACTTACTTCTTGTTTTTCTTCTACCTCTTGTGTTTCAATATTTAACTCTTCTTTTTTATCCTCAAATATTGGTTTTTCTATACTAATATCTATAGTTAAATTATTAATTTTATTTTCTAAATCCTCAAATACTTTATTCTTCTTAAAATAAGGAATCAATTCATCTTCAGGGAATAGTATTAGTTTTGCAGCTTCCATAGCTTCTTTCTCATCAAAGGAAATCATCCTTAAAATACTAATAACTTCTTCTCTATTCTTATTTAAAGTTTGATTAACAGATTCCTTAATTAAATCTATTAAAGATTTTTGTGCTACTAATGCTTCACTTATTTGATTTTCTAAATTACTTATATTAGAAGTTAGTGTTACAACCTCTTCTTCTAAAGAATTTATCTCTTTAGAAAGATTTTCAATCTCTTCATTTTTATCATTTAAAAATATTGGTAACTTTTCATTTAAAATTTCATAATCTTCATCAAAATGAATATTTAAATTAAATAATTCAATTAAATTACTAAAATCACTAGTTTTATAATTATTAAAAAGACTTTCAATTTTACTTGCTTCACTATGTAATTTATTAATTAATTCTTTTATTTCATTAATCTTATTATTTTTCTTATTTATTTTTTCTATATTTTTATCTTTTTTATCAATAGCATTTATCTTTTGATCATCTAGAAGTACTAAAATAGCAGAATCTTCTCCCATTAAATTTTCTATTTTTTCTAGTATCCTAAGTGATGCGTTATTTTTCTTTGTATTTTCCATAACCTTCCTCTTCCCTATTCTAATTAATTATAGCAAATAAATACTTATATGTAAATAAATTTTATGGGATTTAAAAACACTAGAATTTCTAGTGTTTTAGAATTTAACTTTAACGTTTTCTCTTTCTGATTCATTTACATTAAAGAATGTACCAGCTTTAAAACCAAACATTTTTGCTATTATATTAGAAGGAAACATTTCTATTTTATCATTGTATTTTAAAACATCATCATTATAAAATTGTCTAGCATAAGAAATTTTATCTTCTGTAGTTGTTAATTCTGATTGTAAATTAGCAAAATTAGTATTAGCTTTTAAATCAGGATATGCTTCACTAAGAGCAAATAATTTACTTATTACACTATTTAATTCTCCATCAGCTTTCATTTGATCTTCGGGAGTAGTAGCAGCTAAATAAGTATTTCTTGCTTGAACAACTTTCTCAAGTGTATCAGTTTCATGTTTAGCATAACCTTTTACAGTTTCTACTAAATTTGGGATAAGATCAAATCTTCTTTTTAATTGAACATCAATTTGAGCCCATTGATCTTTAGTTTTATTTCTTAAACTAACTAAACTATTGTAAGTACCAATTGCCCAAAGAATAATAACTACTACAATTACCGCTATTATAATTCCTATAATCATATTATACCTCCTATATAAATTATAGCATAACTTACTAACTTATAATACTATAAATTTATTTAATAGTTAAATATATTTTTCCTAAAAGATTAAGAGGTAAAGCAAAAGTACCTAATAGTTCTTCTACATTGCCATTAAACCCATGTTTAAACTTATAAACACCATCATTTTTATTATTTTTAATTCCGTAAAAGTTATATCTTTTATATCCATGATCTAGAGCATATTTTATAATATACCACTGCATTAAATAAGAGCCACCAAACTTTTGATATTCATCTAATGAACCACTAAATAAATATACTACTTCCCTACCATATAACATAAACATAGAAGCAGAAATAATTATCTCTTCTTGTGGTAATTCTTTTACTTCTTTAATTTCTTTTTCTAAATTATCTATATCTATTTTATAAACTTTCTTTCGATTATCATTATTAGTTTTATTATATTTTTCTTTTAGTTTAGTTAATTCATTATTTAAATTTTCTAATATCTTTTTAGGATTTATAAAAGAACCTAGATATATTACTTCATCTTTAAAATACTTAAACATATCCTGATAATATTTTAAACTTTTATCTTTAAACCCCTGTTTATTAGCTGAATAACTTGTTATTTTTCTAAATAGAGGTAATTGTTCATAACTTAATTTTCTTATTTCCACATTATATTTATTAATAGCTTTATTAATTATGTTACGATGATTACTTTTAAAATTTTTAAATATTTCATCTTCAGTTTTATTTTCTAAATCTAATACATAAGTCCATTTAACCTGCTCATATTCTCCAATATATTTATATCCTATATTACATAAGTAATCTTTAATCTCTAAATTATTTATTTCATTAGTAACATTAAATTCATTATCTCTACTAACACTAACTATATTAGGATCAATATACAATATTAAACCTTTTTTAGATTTTAAAAACTTTTTAATATTTTTAGTCATAAAATCAATTAATTTTTTATCATTATAATCTAAGATATATCCTTTATATATATTAAATATTTTATAACCATACTTTTGATATAAAGATACTACTAAAGATACTGCTAATACTTTATTATTTTCTTTAACCCCTACTAAATAAGTTTCATAATTATTTTCTTTATATCTATTATACATATTAATAGTTTGAAAAAAACTTTGTCCATTCGATTTATCAGAAAATTCTTTAAACTCTTTTTCACTAAGTTCTGTAAATTGCATATGCATCCTCCATTAATATTATAACAAATTAATTAACAAAAAAACTACTAAGTATAACTTAGTAGTAAATTATTTTTCTTCAGTATTTGTGTTACTCTTGATTTCTACAATTTTATTACCTTTATAGA
>CALWAK010000040.1 GCA_944373095.1 uncultured Bacilli bacterium | reverse complement strand
TATCAAATTTATGTCTTTTTATATTAAATAAAAATAGTATTGGTAAATTATTCACCAACACTATTTATAATACAACCCTTTATCATAAGACTAGAAATAGTCTTTTTATATACAAAAAAATACTAGAATAATCTAGCATTTATTTTAAAAAACCATTAATAACTGTTTTGGTTTCACTATAAGTAATAAAAGCACTTTTATCTATTTTTCTTATTATCTGAGATAACTCTTTTATTCTACTATTATTTATTTCAAGTAATAGCATTTTTTTCTTAATGCCATCAAAATCATCATTAATATCTAACACAGTTAATGCAAAACCTTTATCTCTAAATAATTTAATATTATTCTTAGTAGCTTTTGAAGTTATTACTTGAACAGTAGTATTTCCTTTTATAAAAATTTTACTTAATAGACTGCCTATATAAGTTCCAGTAGCATACCCAGCTGAATAAGATATAGCTATCCACATTGAAGTATAATTAGTACTTAGTGCTTCTCTTGCTACCAAAAACCAAATAAATACTTCAATAAAGGCTAATATTGCACTTTTTAAACTAGCACCTTTAACCATAGTAATAGTTCTTATAGTACCAATAGATACATCCATAATTCTTGCTGTAAATATACCTAAACAAGTTATTAATAGATTCATTAAACTACCTCCTAAGTAATATAGCTGCAATTATTATAGCTATTACAAGCACACATAAAACTATAAAAGTTGCATATACTGCATTATTAGTATTAGTAGTTTCATCCATTTTATACTTTTCATTCTTTTTATTTAATTCATATAATCTATTCATATAAGGATTATTAGCCCCATTTATTTCTTTTCTTATTTTTAATTGATCAGCACTCATCATCATTCCACAGTTAGGGCAAATAGCATCCTTGCTACCAAGGGCATGACCACAATTTTTACATACCACACTAATCACCACTTTCTTCAATAAAATTTTTTGATTTATGTGGTTCATCTTTAAGCAAATCTAAATAATCTTGTTGACGAAGAGCCTCATATAACATAATAGCAACTGTATTAGAAACATTTAAAGCTCTTACTTTATCAGTCATCGGAATACGCATACAATTATCTATATAAGGTTTTAAAATCTTAGGGGGTATCCCAGTTGACTCTTTGCCAAAAAAGAAATAAATGTTTTTATCTTTATTACTATAATCAAAAGATGTATGTGGTTTATGACCATATCTAGTAAGAAAATAATAGGTACCTTTATTTTTACTAAAGAAATCATCTATATTTTCATATATTGTATAATCACAATATTTAATATAATTAACCCCACTTCTTTTAATATATTTTTCATCTAACGAAAATCCTAAAGGTTTTATTAAATGTAATTTAGTGTGTGTTGCTACACAAGTACGCATTATATTACCTGTATTTTGAGGTATTTCTGGTTCAAATAAAACAATATTTAACATATATACTCCTAATATTGTCTACCGAAGTAAACTTTATATTTAGCTTTATTTTTACATACAGGGCAAACATTATCTACTTCTTCATCAATAATACAACGTGACTTCATACCTGTATCTTCTTTTATTTTATCTTCACAAGCTGTATTACCACACCAATTTATTTTTATAAAACCGTTACCATTAGATGCAATATTCTTAAATTCATCATAATCTTTTACTTCATATAACATTGTATTACGACGTTCTAATGCCTTATTATATAAAGACTTTTGAATATCATCTAAAGTATCTACAATAACATTTCCAATATTATCTAAATTATCTACTTTAATCTTTTCTAAATTATCTCTTCTTACTAATGTAGTAAAGCCATTATCTAAATCTCTTCTACCTAATTCAATTCTAATTGGATAACCTTTTACCTCAGCTCCAGCAAATTTAAATCCCGGTGTTTTATCAGTATCATCTACTTTATATGTAATATTCATTTTATCTAAAATATTTTTAACTTTATCTAATTCTTGTGATACTTCGCCAATTGGAATAATACATACTTTTATTGGTGCTATTTTAGGCGGTAGAACTAATCCACGATTATCCGAATGAGTCATAATTAACCCACCAATCATTCTTGTAGTTACTCCCCAAGAAGTTTGATAAGGAGTTTTTAAAGTATTATCTTTATCTAAAAACTGAATACCAAAAGCTTTAGCAAAATGATCTCCAAAATAATGACTTGTTCCATTTTGCAAAGCTACTCCATCCCACATCATAGCTTCAATAGTATAAGTTTCTTCAGCTCCAGCAAACTTTTCTTTTTCAGTTTTACGACCAACTATTACAGGTAAAGCTAAATAATTTCTTTGAAAGTCTTCATATACTTTTAACATACGTAGTGTTTCTTCCCTAGCTTCAGTTGGTGTTGCATGCATCGTATGTCCTTCTTGCCATAGTATTTCTCTACTTCTTAAAAAAGGTCTTGTTGTTTTTTCCCATCTTACAATCGTAGCCCATTGATTATATAAAATTGGCAAATCACGATAAGATTTAATAATCTTTTTATAATGTTCACAAAATAAAGTTTCAGAAGTTGGCCTAATACACATACGCTCTTCTAATTTTTCACTACCACCATAAGTAACCCAAGCAACTTCCGGAGCAAAACCTTCAACATGTTCTTTTTCAATATTAAGAAGTGATTCCGGTATTAATAAAGGCATTTGAACATTTTCATGGCCTAATTTTTTAAATTCCTTATCTAAAACACTAACCATATTTTCCCATATTGCATACCCATATGGACGTATAATCATACTACCCTTAACAGAAGAATAATCAACTAAATCTGCTTTTTTACATACATTTGTATACCATTTAGCAAAATCTACTTCTCTATCCGTTATATCTTTAACTAAACTACCCATTATTATCACCTAATTCTTTTTTTATATTTTCTAATTTTTCTAATTCCAATTTTAAATTTAATTTTTCTTGCTCTACAATATTACTAGGAGCCTTACTTACATAATTTTCATTACTTAATAATTTTTGTCTTCTTAAAATAGATTCCTCTAATTTCTTTTTATTATTATTTAATTCTTCTAAGTATTTAGCTTTATTACCATAATCATCATAATAAATACTCATGCTTATTTCATACAAATTAACATCTATTTTAGAAGTATTTAACTCTTCATCTATAATTTTATCATTTATCTTTAACATATTTAACAATAACTTATTAGTATTATTTGTTTTTACTTTAAACTCTTTACCAATATTATTTTCTAATTTTTTATTTCTAAATAAAGTAATAAACTCTAATAATTTAGTAACACTTTTTTCTTCGTTATCAAATAAATATTCTTCTTCAAATTTAGGATACTGACTAATCATTATAGACTCACTATCTTTAATAGGTAACATACTATATATTTCTTCAGTAACAAATGGCATAAATGGATGCATCATTTTTAATATACCTAGTAATACTTTATATAATGTACTTAATGTAGATATATTATTTAAACTAAATTTAGCCATTTCTATATAATTAGAACAAAAATCATCCCATATAAAATTATATACTTCTGATCCTACTAAGTTAAATTCATAATTATCCATATGTTTTGTAGTACTTTTAACAATATTCTCATATCTAGTAAGTATCCATTTATCTGCTTCATTTAAGGTATTAAAATCTAAAGTTTTTAAAGATTCAATATTCATTAAAACAAAACGAGAAGCATTCCATAATTTATTTATAAAGTTCCATGTACTTTTTATTTTTTCTAAATCAAAACGCAAATCAGTACCAAATGCACAATCGGTAACTAAATAATATCTTAGGGCATCTGCACCATATTCATTTATCATATCCATAGGATCTATTCCGTTACCTAGAGATTTAGACATTTTTCTACCCATTGAATCTCTTACTAAACCATGAACAATACAATCCTTAAATGGTCTTACTCCGTTTATTTCTAAGGATTGAAAAGTCATACGATTAACCCAAAAAGGAATAATATCATACCCAGTTACTAAACAATCAGTTGGAAAATAGCGTTTAAAATCTTCAGTATTATTTGGATATCCTAAAGTTGAAAATGGCCATAAAGCAGATGAAAACCATGTATCTAGTACATCTTCATCTTGAATCCATCCCTCTTCTTTTGGTGCTTCCATTCCAACATATACTTCATCGCCTTTATACCAAGCAGGAATTCTGTGTCCCCACCATAATTGACGAGAAATACACCAATCATATGTTATTTCCATCCAATGATTCATTATTTTTTCAAATCTTTCTGGATAAAAATTAACTTTTCTATCTTTATTTTTTTGATTTTCTAATACTTTATCAGCTAAAGGACGCATTTTAACAAACCACTGTTTAGAAAGATATGGTTCTACTACAGCATCAGTTCTTTCAGAATGCCCTACATTATGGGTTATCTCTTCTACTCTAATTAAAATACCACTATCTTTTAAATCAGAAATTAAGGCACTACGACATTCTTCTCTTGTCATACCTTCATATTTACCACATAAACTATTCATAGTTGCATCTTTATTCATAACAACTACACGTTCTAAGTTATGGCGTAATCCTACTTCATAGTCATTGGGATCATGAGCAGGTGTTATTTTAACTACTCCGGTACCAAATTCCATATCAGCGTGCATATCAGCTAGTACTGGTATTTTTTTATTAACTACTGGTAATATAAGATTTTTACCAATATACTTTTGATATCTTTTATCATTAGGATTAACTATAACCGCCACATCACCAAATAAAGTTTCTGGTCTTGTTGTTGCTACTTCTAAATATTCATCACTATCTTCTAAAAAATATTTTAAATGATAAAAAGCACCTTTATCTTCTTTATAAATAACTTCTTCATTACTTAATGCAGTCATAGCAACTGGATCCCAGTTTATTATCTTTTCACCACGATATATTAACCCCTTATTGTAATAATCAACAAATACTTTAGTAACCGCATCATTTAATCCTTTATCTAAGGTAAATCTTTCTTTCGAATAATCTACTGATAAACCTAACTTAGCCCATTGATTACGAATATTACCACTAAATTCCTTAGTCCAATCCCAACAAGCATTTAAAAAGTTTTCTCTACCATATTCATATTTATTGATACCTTGTTCTTTTAATCTTTTAACCACTTTTGCTTCTGTTGCAATCGCAGCATGATCCATACCTGGTAACCATAAACAATCATATCCTTGCATTCTTTTATACCTAATAATAACATCTTGAATAGCAGTATCATAAGCATGACCAATATGTAATTTACCTGTTACATTAGGAGGTGGTATTACTATACAATATGGTAATTTATCAGTATTACCACTTTTAAAATACCCAGAATCTTTCCAAGTTTCATATTTATCTTTTTCTACTTCTAAATGATTATATCTTGTATCTAACATAAAGCCTCTTTTCTATACAAAAAAAGTCATAAATATAAGGACGAGATAACCCGCGGTACCACCTTACTTTATGACTTTATCATACACTTTAAATCTATAACGCGATTAACGATTCAACTCCAAAGCAACCTTCATATAAAATAATTATTAGTTTCCACCAACCACTAACTCTCTATAAACTTATTTATATTACTCCTCTTTTTCAACGTTTCTATTGGTATTATAGATTAATACCAAAATATTTTCAAGTTTTTTAAAAATTATTTAGTAAGAAAATTTCTAAACAAATTATATAATTAACTTTCTAACATTATTTTTTTTATGTTTTTTATATTTTTCTATAGCAGTATTAAATATATTACTTACTTCTAAAACACTTATATTTAATATTATTGCAATTATTTCAAAACTAAAATATCTACCTTTAAAACCTATAAATTTTAAGATAATAACAATAGCTTCTTCGTTTGATAAATAAGTTACTAACTCTTTATATATTATAGAATTTTGTATTCCTTGCATATTTAATAAATTATTTCCATCAGTTAATGATATATTAATTTTTTCATCATCCAATTTTAAAATCCTTTTTATTATTTTAGGAATTAATTGATTTTTTATTTCTTTTTTAATTTGTTTACTTACATCATGATGTATTTCATTATAATTATTTCCATATCTTTTTTGTAATTTTTCTTTATCAACATCTGATAGTGAATCTAATACTTTTTTAACATATTCCTGATTATAAACTGAAAGTAATGTCAACAAATTAGTTTCACTATGTTCTTCTTCGCATGTAAAGCGATTTGTTTGTATGAAGAAACAAATTCGTTCAAATATTATATTTAGAAATTCAGTATTATTTAAAGGTATATTTATTAATACTTCATTATAATTATTTCCATATATACTTTGTATATATTTAATTTCAAATTCTGTTAAATCATTTATCGCACTAATTACTAAAAATGATTCATAATTTGCAAAAATACTTAATAAATCATTGTGTATTATAGTAACGTTTTTATCAATTAATTCTTTAGCCTTTTTTTCTATATAAGGAATTATAACCTTATAACATGTTTTACTATATTTTTTAGTCCAATTATCATCAAATAATACTTCATTATAATTAACACCAAATTTTGCTTGTAGAATTTTTTTATTATTCTCCGTTAGTGAGTTTATTATATATAAAACAAGATCAAATGAATATTTAGAAAATAAAGTAAATAAACTTAGATTTCTAATTTGAATATTATTTTTTAATTTATCATTAACAAAATAACTATTATTGATTATATTTACAATTAGTGGGATTATTACATTTTTAATAGTATATTCGTAATCTTGTTTCCAATTTTTAGGTCTACTAACAGTATCATAATTTATCCCAAATACTTCTTGTAAGATATTTTGATACTCAATTGGTAATTTATTTATAGCCTCTAATATTACATCAGATTCATATTGGTATAAAATACCAAACAAATTATGCCAATGTTTTCTAATTTCTGATTTTGATATTTCTGGTTTATATATTATAATTAATTCAACTAAAACATCTTTTTCTTTTAATCTTGCTATTTCTTGGTAATCATTTTCAATTATTAAATCTAATAATCTAGTAATAAATCTATCATTAATAAGAAGCTGCAACACCTCGTAATTTTCTAAAAACTCTACTTCTTTTAAAAATCCTATTATATTTAATAAACAAGTTAAAGCATCTTGAATTGTTCTTATTGGAAAATAGCTATTTTTTTTACTTTCTATAATTTTATTTACATAATAAACTTCTTTATCTTGATACCTACTTTTTAAATAATTTATTATATTACCTTTTAATACCCTTTTTAAAAGTATATTTTTAGAATACATATCATTTGGATTATTATTTAATTGACATTCACTTAAAGAGCAATTTATTAATTTAACCAAATCACTATTAGGAATTGAAGCAAATCTATAACTACCAATTACACTTCTAATTACATTTTCAAAAATACAATATAAATTTCTTAAGTCCTGATTATTTAAATTATCACTTATCATTTTATATCCAATTTAATTACAATTTTAGCTTTCTTGTTGCAACCTTATTGTATTTTTTCAAAGCTTCTTTAGCTATAGATATAACTTCTAACTGTTTCATCCCTAAATAATCGGCAATTTCTTCAGTAGTAAAACAAACATCATTATAACCAATATACTTTAAAGCAACAATAGTAGCTTCTTCATAATTTAAAAATCTCAATAAATCATTAAAATAAGTAGAACTAAATACATTGTTTATAAAAATTAATTTGTATCTTAAATCATTTTCTACATTTTTAAATTTTTCTTCTAAATTAGAAGATTCTAGCACTTCTAATCTTAAAATTCTTCTCCTTATCTTAGGTATAATTTTTTTATGATAATTGCTTTTTCTTCTTCAGTAACGTTATCCAAAACATCTTTATATTGACTACCATACCTTTTTATTAAAAGTTCTTTTTCTATATCAGTTAAAGTTTCAATAACTTCTAATAGTAAATTATAATTGTGTTCTTTAAAGAAATATAGTAAACTTTGGGATTTTTTTACTGCCTTTTTATTCTCAATATTAGTATTAGTTTCTTCTTTTAAATTTTCTGCTTCCAAATTAATTCTAATTTTACTTAATATTTTATTTAAACTATTATTATTAATATTATACATATCATTAACTAAAATCGTATCATATTTCTTACCATATAAGAATTGTAAATATAATATTTCATCTTTTTCTAATTTATTTATTACCTCTTTAATAGCTAGTTCATCATAATTAGAAAATATTTCTAATAAAGTTTTAAACTTAACATTTTGAAATTCTATACTTTCTCTTTTTACTAGCCTTTTTACTCGTTTAAAAATAAAAGGTATAAGATTTTTATAACAAGTACGACGATACTTTTTATCCCAGTCAAAGTCATCTAATAACTCATTATAATTATTACCAAATTTACCTTGTAAAATATTTTGTTCACTTGCTGATAATGAATTTATTACACTTAATACTAGAGAAAAAGGATAATTAATAAAAATACTGAATAAATCTTTATTTCTAGTTTCAGGTAACACATCTTCATTATTATCATTTTTTACTTTATTAATTAGTAAATTTTTAATTAAAGGTAATATGTTTTTAGTATACATATAATTATACTTTTTAGTCCACTCTTTACTTCTTATAAAAGTATCATAATTTTCTCCAAAACGTAATTGTAAAATTTTTTTATAATTATCTGGTAACATATTTATTGCTTCTAAAATATCACTTTTTTCATACATATATAAAACACCAAATAAATCATGACATTTTGATCTTAAGAAACTATCAGTATAATTATTATCATAATAATAAAGAATTTTCATAACTATTCCTTTATTATCTCCAAAACTATCTAGACATTTAAAGTCATCATTGATAATAAATTTTAAAGTAGTTTCTAATTCCTTACTACGAGCAATTGTTTTTAATACATTTTCATCATCTATGATATCAAATAAATTTAAGTAATATATTATTATATCAATATTTTTCTTTGCATCATTTATAGTATATATTTTTTTTATTTTATCATTTAATAACCCTAATACTAACTTATATTTATTTTTATTTTCTTTAGAATACTTTTTTAAATATGAAATAATATTATTTCTTAAAATATTATTTACTAACTGATAAATACTATTAATATCATTACCTTCTAAATTATTTTTTAATTCTTCTAAAGTATTTGCAATTATTTTCTCTTCTTCTATACAAGAAATTCTTGCAAATTTAAATTCATCAAAAATTAATTTTATATTCCTCTTAAAAATAGAATTTAATCCCTCTATACCAGTTTGCTTTAATTTATCTACATTTAATCCGTACATTATTTCCTCCATTATCAAACATTTCTTAATAATAAATTTTAAGAAAGTTTTTTTATTATAACACGTATAATAAAATTTGAAATAAAAAAAACAAATATTATAAAAAATAATAAAAAAGTAGCTAACCCCTAGTTTGACAGTTTTAAAATATAAATCCCAACAAACATAGATAAAATCTAGTTTTTTTATATTTTTACTATTGCGTACGTTTTCGGTTTGATGTATAATTTTTATATGAGAAGGTATTAATATGAGATTAAAAGTAACTAAATCAAA
>CALWAK010000039.1 GCA_944373095.1 uncultured Bacilli bacterium | reverse complement strand
AGTGATTTAAAATCACCCATTTATATTAATTCATTTATCAAATTTATTGTCACCAACACTATTTGACAAAGAACCTAATAATTAGTTTACTTCTTTTTATTTAATCTTTTTTAATTTTAAGCAATATGGAACTACTTCATTTTTTAAAGTATTAGATAAAATATCATTACCTAAAGATGATTCATACCATAAAAATTTTTCTATTTCATCTGATGTTGATAATTCACCAATTAAATCTCCCATATATTCAAATACATAAAAATGAATATGTAAGTTAGGATCACTTGTAGCAATTTCATCAAAGTCCATTACTAATTTAAATAAGTTTTTATCAAGTATAACCTTACTTCCTAATTCTTCTTTGCATTCTCTAATTGCAGCTTCTAATACTGTTTCACCATCTTCTACCTTACCACCAATCATTTGATAAGTTAAACGTTTTCTTGGTTTATCTATTAATAATTTATTATCTTTAAAAAACATTGTGCCAACGACATGCATTTTATTCTACTACTCCTATCCTATTGAATGGAAAAATAATTAAATTAGTTTTACCCTCTATATCTTCTTTTTTTACTGGTCCAAAATAACGACTATCTAAGGAAACTGTTCTATTATCTCCAATTAAGAAATATTCATCTTCTCCTAAAATATACTCTGGAAAATCTTTGTTATCTCCATATCCATAACCTGATGTATCTTCCTCATTATTTATGTAAAGTATACCACTTACACATTTTATTTTATCACCAGGAAGTCCCATAACTCTTTTAATAATCTTTTTATTATTATGAGTAGCTACTACTATATCATATCTTTCAATGATTCCTAATTTATATAAAAGCATTACATCATTTGTATATAAAGTTTCTTCCATTGAACTACCATCTACTGTTACTGGTGTAACTATATAAGTTCTTAATAGTATAACTACTATTAAAATAATTACATAAGGTAAATATTCTTTTACTATCTTTTTTATATTCATAAATAATCCCTGCTTTATAAATTTATTACTTTAGTATTAGCTAACTTATCATGTATCCCAATTTTACTTTTACTAAATAAAATACTAAATATAACTATATAAGATACTATAATTTCTATATAAGATATACCATTCATCCAAGTTAAGAAAATATCTCTATTATTTAATAATATAAATCCTATTCTTATTATATAAAAAATTAAATTATATAATATTAAAGATCTTATTAAATAATTATACCAATGAACTTTCTCGTCATTACTACCAGTAATTTTTAATTTACAAATCTTTTTACCTAATGTAACACCATTAGTTATTACATTAAATCCTACAAAATATGCTAAAAATAATATTACATATATAATATAATAAAATAAATTACTTTTTTCATAATTATAATATATATCTTTATAATTCTTATCATAATCTTCTTTAACAACATTTAATATATAATCATATTCTTCTTTAGTAAGTTCTTTATCATCATATTTTTCTACCAATAAATAACTAAATATATCATTATCAGTTATTAATTTTTGATATTCTTCTTCACTTAAATTATTATCACTATAATATGATGGCAAAAAATAATTCATTTTATAGTAACTATTATTATAATTTACATATTTAGTACCATTTTCAATGTAAGAATCATACATTGGATTTATTTTACTATCAGTTATTACTGTAACTAAAATCATTACAATTATTACATCTATAAAATACGCTACTACTCTTTTAAAAATATTATCTTTCATTAAATCACCTATACATTATATTACCACAATAAGAGAATAATTTGTTAAGTGAAATACTAAATATGTAAAAAAGAATCAAATTTAAATTTATGAATCTTTGATAAAAATAATATAATTACATTTAAATATAATTTTTCCTAAACTTAATAAAAATCTTATTTAATATTAAACAGATTACATATAAAATAGCAAATTCACCAATTATATAAGATATTTCAACCAAAAAAGTACCATAATTATGTAAAGATAAATAACTAGTAGGTAATAAATTAATACTTGATACTGAATTTATTTCAATAACAATATTAGAGAAAATTAAAGTAATTATTAAACTTAAAATATAAATAATAGAAATATAACCATTAAATAGTAATAATAAATACTTAGATATATTGACTAACATAAATATTAAAATAAAATTTTTGATAAAAAAATATATAAAATATCCCCAATTATAAAAATTATAATGCATTAAATTACTAAAACTAATATTTCCTTTTATTCTAATAATTATAAAGATAATAGTAAACAATAATAAAATTAAACTATAAATAAAACTAATAATTATATTAATAATAGTAAAATATTCTGAGTAAGATTCTTTATTATTAGTTCTTATTATGTAGTTTTTATTTTTAAAAAAAGTATTATATAAATAAATATTATTAATAAAAATTATAAACATAAAATAACTTATAAAAAAAGAATTAGAATAAGATAACGTTAAAGAAGTAAATAAATCATCTGTTTCCTTGAATGTTCCTAAAGAAATTAAAGCATTAAAAAATAATAATATTATTATATATTTAGAATAATTAGTTTTAAAAAATGCTTTTATACTATTTTTTATTATCATATTCTTTTAACACACCTTCATCTATTTCTAAAAGAATATCACATAAATCTACCAAGTCATCTTTAATATGCGTAGTAATAATTATTAATTTATTTTGTTTTTTTAATTTCTTTAAATAGGCTTTTATCTTTTCAACTGATACTCGCTCTATTCCATTAAAAGGTTCATCTAATAATAAAACATTAGGTTTTTCCATAAAAGCTTGAGCTAAAGATAATTTTTGTTTCATTCCTAATGAATATTTTTTATATAATTTATCTTTATCATTAACTAAATTAACGATAGTAAGAGAATCTAAAATACCATCTTTACCTATCTTATTTTGAATTGACGCTAATAACTTTAAATTTTCATACCCAGTTAAATCATTAATAAATGCTGGTTCTTCAATTGCAATACCAATATTTTTAGGAAAATTATTACCATCATTATAATTTATACCATCAAATAAAACATCACCACTATCTTGTTTATAAAGACCTGCTATTACTTTTAGTAAAACACTTTTACCAGAGCCATTTCGACCAACTATTCCATAAATATTTCCAGATTTAAAGTCATAACTAAGACTTTTTATTACTTCTTCATTTTTAAATTTTTTAACTAAATTATTTATTTTTAATATCATTTTAAAATCTCCCATTTTCTTTCAATAAATTGTATAAATTTTTCTTTATTATAATAAATAATATAAGTTGTAACCCCTAATATAAAAATAACTAATAATCTAATTCCTAAATAAATAAAATAATTTGGTATATCATAGAAAGAAAAAATATCTAGAAAGTTAAAGTATGAATGAGGATCTATATTTAATAATATTATAGAAATAAGACCTATAAATACCTCACCAATAATATCTAATATAAAATATAATATATATGATAAAATCACATTAATATAAAAACTATTAGTTATTCTAGCAGTAATTAAAGCTAATAAAACATATATAATAGAGTTAATTATAATATTAAACAAGAATAATAAAATAAATTTACTTTTTAAACTTAAATATGTAAAAGAAAAAATAGCAATACTAGAAGTAGCATATTTACTTATATCAAAATTAAAGTTTCCTAATATTAAACATCCAACATATAAAATCAAAAAAATTATTGGAAATAAAAATACATATTTAAAAGAGCTTAAAAAAATCTTTTTTAAAAACAAAGAATATTTTTCTCTAATTAAAATCAATTTAGCCATACTACTATTAAAAAATTTACTAAACTCTTTTAACGATAAAAAGCTAATAATAAAAGCAATAATAAGTGGTAAATATGATAATGGTGAATCTGTTAATAAATTATAAAAGATATATAATACATCTACATCACCTTTAAATGGACCATTTAAAGAAAAATCTCTACAAATTTCTGAATTTATATTTTCTTCTTTTTGACAAAATAAAGTAAGAGAATCATTATACTTTTTTAAATCAATTTGATTACTTTTAAACGGTCCAAATAAATATATATACCCTATTACAATTATTACAATAGCAATAATTAAAGCTATATAATTCTTTTTTAAAAAATTTTTCATAATACCTCACAATAAAATCTAAGAAAAGGTATAAATTATCTAACTAAGGTAATCTATTTTCATCTAAAAACCATCCACCTGAATGTCTAGTTCCAAGTAAAGTTATATATTCAGCATTTTTTAATTTTAACTTATATATTCCTGGAAAGCCTGCATAAGTTGTATGAAGATCATACTTAATTTCACCAATTTCTTTATCTTCAATAGTAGTCCACTTTGATTCAGTATTGTAACATTCATTAGAAACACAAAATACTTTAACCATTACACCTAACCTTTTAGCTGTTAACATATCAATAGTTCCAACATTTTCATAATATTGACTAGAAATAGTTAATTTTGTGGCTTCTGAACTAAATTCGCTCTCCTTTTGAAAATTTTCTAATTCAATACCAGCAAAACCCATAGCCCCTTCATAAGCATCGCCTTTGAATAAACAAAAAGCAAAAAACATAGCAACGATTATCATGAATACATCAAGCATTTTTTTCATATTATTAAGTCCTCCTTCCACCATTCATCATCTTAGAAAACTATATACTCAAAGTCTTTAACCAATACCTTTTCTTAAATTAAGTTTATCACAAGATTTTATTTAAAGCAAATTTATCTAAAAAGCTTAAACTAAAATTTAATACGCTAATTACTATTAATTATAAATGCTAAAAAATTGAATGCAATTATATTAGATATTATTTTAATAAAAAGATTCTACTAACTAGACTTTTATAAAATTTATTTATATAAAAAAACTTGTATTTATTTTTACTAAAAATTCTTAAGTAATCTTTACTAAGAAATAAAAATTTATAAAACGAGGTAAATATTTTACATATAATATCGTGCAAAATAAACAATCTTATATTCATAATAACATTGTTAAAGTTTTTTTCACTACTACTAAATTAATAATTCTAAAACATTTTTTCATAATAACAACAGCACTAATTAAAAAATAAATTACTATTTATAGTAATTTATAAGTCTTGTATTTTTAATAAGTAAGGGCATAAAATCGTAATTAAAATCACACTTAATAAATAAATATTACTTTTTATTGTCATTAAAAATAAAGGAATTAATATAAGTATAATTAATAAAAAAAAACGATACTTAGGATAAAAATAAAAATTAGTTAATAAAGAAATTGTAATTTCTAAAAAAAACATGTAAATATATATTTCATTATCCACTTCTATTGGTATATTGTTAATTAATGAAACAAAACAGCCACACACAAACAAAATTAAATTAATAAAAATTATATTTAAAATAATAGATAAAATTGATATTAATATTATTTTATAATTTGTGCTTCTTGATATTAAATAAGATGTGGCAAATCCATAAAAATATCTTACATTTAAAATAGAAATGTATATCATAAATAAAATAACAAAAATTTTATTTACAAAATAAATTATTAAAAAACTATCATCTTTATATGAAGATAAAGCAAAATTTAATAAACTGCCATTAGAAGATATTATGCTATAAGATGATATTATTAAAAATTCTAGTATGACAAATATTAGAAAATATTTTAAATTATTTTTTAAATAATTTATCCATTCAACAAATAAAAATTTAATCATTGTTTTCTCCCTATTATACGTTACTATTAACAACGTCAAAAAATTATATTAAGAATAGTAGTTAAAATATTAGACATTAAAAATGCCTAACTTTTTTCATATATTTTTAATTCTCATAATTTACACATTTATTACTGATAACAACATCATCACTTATAAAAATATTGGTTATACCGACATTTTCCTCTAAGTTATTACAGTTAACTAAATAAAAATCTATATTAGCTAAATTATTATCTGATACGCTATGCTTAAAAATTACCAACCCAACATCATTTGAGGCATCATATTGTTTTGTTTTGACTAATATGTAATCTAAAGTAATATATTTATTTTTTTAGAGAATAATATTAATTTTTTCTTCATAAAATATCTTTTAATAATTCATAAGCCTCATCTTGAGTTGTAGTACATTTTTTAAATTGATAATCTGGTAATAAATGCATATGATAATGTTTAATATACTGACTATCTTTATAATTAATTCTAATACTTAATGAAGTAGCGTTAGCTTTTTCTATTAATACCGGAGCTAATTTTTTAGAAACTTCATTTATATGAATTAATATATCATTATCAAGTTTAGTAAAATCTTCATAATGTTTTTTAGGAATAATTAATGTATGACAATTACTATCCGGATGTAAATCTAATATTGCTATTACTAAATCATCTTCATATATTTTTTTACACTCTACTTCTTTATTAACCATTTTACAAAATAAACAATCCATTCTTATCACCAATTAAATTTTACCAATATTAATTAATAAAAGCAAATATTATTAATTTTGTAATTAATTTAAAAATACAATCAAAAGTAACAGCGAAAAATATTACTATACTTTTATTTCGTGCTCAAATGAAAAATTAAATGTCAGTTGCAGTACTTTATCTGACATTTAATTTTTCATTTAACAACTTTTATTTCGTATAGCAAAAAATATTATCAATTATTTAAAAATATGTTATTATTAAAGTGGGATTTTAGTAAGAAGCTAATTTCTCTATAAAAGACTAAAGATTAGAAAGACAATGAGGTTATTTATGAAAATTATAAAAAATTTATTAATTTTATTTATATTTACGCTAATCATTTCTAATACAGGAGCTGGTGCAGTAGTTGGAAAATTTGTTGCATATGTAAAAGAAGAAAAAGTTCCACATTTAAGTGGAACTTGGGAAACTAGAGAATTTATAATTCCACTTACCGATGGTTTTAAACATCATTGGTTAACAAATGTATCTTGCGACGATAAAATTAGTGTTAGAGTTAGAAATGTCGGTGATCCTATAGTTAATGGTAATTATTATGAGCTAGTTAACGGCCAAGATTTGCAATTAACTAATGATAAATCTCCATACAGTTTATGGACACTAGGTGGACATTTTACCTTACAATTTAAAACTGATTTTTTTACTATAAATGATAGATATGTTCATTACGCAGATTGGGTTTTAGTTATTCCTTAATCATAAAAAGTCTTTAGTCTTTTCATTTTATGAGGTTGTTATGAAAGAAAAATTTAAAATTTATTTAAAATCAAAAGATTTTTTAATTCCATTTACCATTTTATTAATATTAACTTTATATTTTGCTTATTCTTATGCTAAAGGTATGGTAAGTGGTTGGGGTTTTTATCAAAGTTACCGAGCTGAAATTTCTTTAAAAGAATATATTAGTTTAGAAAATCAAAACGTATTTACTTACTTTGATATTATAACAGATGCTAATGGTTATAACGATTACTTTTTAATATTAATTCTTTTATTAACTATTTATAGTGGTATGAATTTTGTATGTACTAAATTTAAAAATGGGTTCTTTAAAATGGAACTTCTAAGAGAAGATTATAAGAAAAATATGCATAAAGAAATATTTTTATCCTATCTTAAAGGAATGTTTCCTCCTATATTAGTTTATTTTATTCATTTTATACTAGGATTTATATTCTTACCTAAAACAGCTACTCTTTCTAACTACTTAGAGATTCTAGTATACTTCTTATGGATTATTTTATTTACGATTATAATAATTAATGTTTCTTATATACTACTTAAAAAAATTCATAATATTTATGGTCTTATGATTATTAGTTTTATTAGTATGTTTGCAAGCTACTTTATTATATTTACCATTACAAGTTTATTTACTAGTAATTATGATTTATCCCCATTTTTAATTAGTAAATCTAATAAAACTATAAATAATATATTATCTTTTATTTTATATTTACTAATATATACTATACCTATGTATTTATTATATTGTAAGAAAAATGAGGTGTTAAAAGAATATGTTTAGTTTAGCTAAAGAAACATTAAGACATTTTTATCACTCAATAGAATTTATTATTATAATATGCTACTTAGCTTTTGGCTGTTTTGTTTTTACTGGGCGTACTTCAGGAGCCAGTTACATTCAAATATTTGGTAATCCTTTTATAAAATATCACTTCGTTGGTGCTTTTATCTATCCTACTTTTCTTATTGCTCATAACTATATATATCAACAAATTAATACCTCTAATAGCTTTATTTTAAGAATTGGTAACCGTTATAAACTAGCTTTAACTCACTTACTTAGTATGTTATTTGTTACAATTTATATGTTTATTATTATGCTATTATTAACCCTAATATTTACTAATTTAGTTTCCAATAATGGCTTATTTATCACATATGATCTAGGTCTTAATGTTAACGACTTAATAGTACTTATTGCCTCAATTATAAAATTATTTTTTAATTTATTAGTCTTAGGATTAATAAATATTGTTGGTCAAAATATTTTAGGTACTAAAAAAGGAATTATTCTACCAATTATTTATTTTCTTCTAACTATGGTAAGTGCTTTTAACTACCCTACTAATAGTACTTTATTAAATATATTTAATCCAGGATTTCATTCTCATGGCATTTTAGAAGCAAGAAATATTTATGAGGCTATTAATTACGGAATAATATATTTTTTAGTAATGTTTATAATTTTAATTATCTTAAATTTTTTAAGTATTAAATATAAAAAGATTAATTTATAGAAAGGACTTTATATGATAACTTTAAAAGATGTAAATTTAATGATTAATAAAACCCCTATATTAAATAATATAAACTTAGAATTTCAAGAAGGTAAAATATATGGTTTAATTGGTAGAAATGGTTCAGGTAAATCAATGATTATCAAAACAATATGTGGTTTTATTAAACCAAATTATGGTACTGTATTAGTAGATAATATTGATATATATAAAGAGAATAGTTTTCCTAATGATACTAGAGCATTCATTGATACAAACGCTTTCTTCCCTGATTTAACCGGTATGGAAAATCTAAGATTACTTCTTAAAATCCAAAATAAAGTAAGTGAGGGTGCTATTATTCCTCTATGTGAAAAATTAGCTTTAATACCTTATATTAATAAAAAATATAAAACTTATTCATATGGAACAAAACAAAAGTTAGGTATAATTCAAGTACTTATGGAAAATCCTAAAATAATGATTTTTGATGAACCATTTAATGGTGTTGAAGAATCATCTATCGAAAAAATAAGAGAAATATTAAAACAAAAGAAAGATGAAGGTCATATAATTATTATTGCTACTCATTTAAAAGAAGATATTCATAATTTATGTGATGTAATATACAAGATAGATAATGGGCTAATTGTTAATTCTAATACGGAGCACTAAAATTAAGTGTTCTTTTTTTATATTTTATGTCAAATAATATGGGCTAATTGCATAAATTAATGTAGAAGGAGATATTATGGCTAATTTTAAAGAAATTGTTACCAAAGCTATTATTGGTAAAGCTAAAAAAAGTTCAAGTAATAAATATACATTAGAAACGGAACAAGTACCTAATACTGTTTTAGGGTGCTGGGTTATTAATCATACTTTTAACGGTACTAATGTAGGAGATAAAGTTATTGTAAATGGATCATTTGATGTTAATGTTTGGTACTCTTATGATAACGACAAGAAAACTACGATAAGTACTAAAAAATTTAACTACACTGAAAATCTACACTTAAAAAATCAAAATAACTTAGATAGTAATTCTGAAGTTATAGTAAGAAGTTTAAAACAACCTACTGTATCTGATGTAAGTATTAATAATGGTGTAATTAATCTTAATATTGATAAAGAATTAGGTATCGAAGTTGTCGGTAATACTAAAGTAAAAGTACCAGTTGAAGATGTTGAAGATGATTATGAATTAGTAGAAGATGACTCAGTTGAAGAAGAAATAGATAAAGTAACAGATAATTATCTTAAATAATTTACTTGTAAAAATAATGTCACTATAAAAATTAGTGATATTTTTTTATATCTATGTTAGACCATATTGATTAAAGAAATAAAATGTTGTATTCTTATAATAAGAAGATGATAAATATATGAATGAAATAAAAGAATTAATAGCTAATTTAACAGAGAAAGAAAAATTTCAATTAATTGAGTATTTAAAATTTTTAGTAAATGAAGAAATCGAAAATTTGGAAGGTGTTGTATGTGAATGCTATAAATGTAAGTCACATCAAATAGTAAAATTAGGAACATATAATAATATGCAAAGATATAGATGTAAAAATTGTAATACATCATTCACAGC
>CALWAK010000038.1 GCA_944373095.1 uncultured Bacilli bacterium | reverse complement strand
AGACACATCGATTTTTAGGAGAAAATAAAACTGACCAGGAAATTAATGATGCATTAATTGATATGTGTAAAAAATTAGAAGATAGAAGTGCAAAAGTAGTATGCTGTTTAGCATATTATGATGGAGTTAATGAAATTGTGGAAACTGGAGAAATTTATGGAAATATTGTTTTAAAGCCACGTGGCTTAAATGGTTTTGGCTTTGATCCCATCTTTGAATTAGAAGATGGAAGAACTTTAGCAGAGATAGATAGTAACACTAAAAATATATGTAGTGCTAGATATTTAGCAGCTAAAAAACTAAAGGAAACTTTAAATAATTTAGATAAAAATTTAAAGAAAAAATTATAGAAAGCTAAGAGGTATAAAAATGATTGATTTACATACACATACAACAGCATCGGATGGCGAATTTACACCATCAAAATTAATAGATTTAGCTATAAGTAGGAATATAAAAGCATTATCAATAACTGATCATGATACAATTGACGGTTTAAAAGATGCAGTAGATTATGCAAAGGATAAAGATATTATATTTATTCCCGGTATAGAATTAAAAGCACATTGTAAAAGCGGGCAAATGCATATATTAGGATATAATATAGATTATAATAATCTTAATTTACAAGAAAAATTAAATGATTTAGTAATAAAAAGAAATATTAGAAATGCTAAATTTATAGAATATTTTAAAAGTATAGGATTTGATATTTCATTAGAAGAATTAGAAAAAATAAGCGGCGGTTTAGTTATAGGTAAACCTCATTTTGCAAAATTATTTTTACAAAAAGGCTATATTGCAAATAAAGATATTATTTATTCTGATTATTTTAATTGTGAACCATTATGCAAAATCAAAGAATTAATTTATGAACCAGAAGAAGTTATTAAATTAATAAAAGAAGCTAAGGGTACACCAGTTTTAGCTCATCCCCAAACATTAAAGTTAGGAGATAGTGATTTAGAAGAGAAAATAAGAGAATTAATAGGTTATGGTTTAGAAGGACTTGAATGCTATCATTCAAATCAAACTTTAGAAGAAATGAAAAAGATTAGAAAGCTTGCTTTAAAATATCAATTATTAATAACTAAAGGTAGTGATTATCATGGACCTATTGTAAAACCTAAAATTCAGCTAGGTACAGGAATTAATTATAATATAGTAAATGATGAAGAAGAAATTATTTTAAGTAGAGTATTAAATAGATAAATTTATTAGATTATGGGGGATTATGGAAATTTTTGAAATTAGTGGCACAATCTTTGGACTATTACAAGGGTTGTTAATTATGTTAAACAAAAGATGTAACTGGATTGCATCTAGGATATTTAGTATTAAACTAAACGGATGATCCATTACCATTAATAGATGCATTTACAACTGTTTCTTCGTTTGTTGCAACATATTATATGATTGTAAAAAAATTGATACTTGGATAATATGGTTTATAAATGATATATTTTATTGTTTAACATATTGGTTGTTACCTGATTAAGCATTATATTTATTTGCTTTTAATCTTTTATGGACTTTTATAGCTATTGGAATTTTTTTTAATTGGTACAAGATAAATAAATAATACTATTAATAAATTATATTGTGCTGGTGCATTTAGTTTTGATTATTTAGAAAAAAATTATAAGGAAAAAGCAAAAATGGATTATAGAGCCAAAATACTAGGTAATATAAATTTATTATTAGCAAAACAGAGTATGCTATACTTAAGCTCAATTTATATTATATTGGTCCATTTTATTTTGAAACAGATGATATGATTGATGAGTTAATTGTTAAAGAAGAGATTAAAATGATTAAAAAGTGTACTCATATAATATTTTTATTAGATTCAGGTTGTTGTCCTGGAACAATAGCAGAACTTATATTTGCAGTAAATTAAAAAAAAGATATAAGTATATTTTACATAAAAAGAAAAGATTATGAAGAAACGGAAAGTGATTTACATACGCCTTGTTGGTTTCCAGTAATAATTAGTAAACTAAATAATAGAAATACTATAATTATTAGTTGTAAAGATTATAATGATGCTACAAAAAAATATAAAAAAAATTTAGAAAATTTTAACTAAATAAAAAAGTCTATTATATTAATTTTTTGTTAATAATAGACTTTTTTGCTTACCTGTAAATTCAATATTATCTATAATTTCTATAATATATTCTAAACTTATTTCATCATTAAAACTTAAGTTTATAGAATTATTAATAGTAATTTGTTTAGATTCTAATAAATCTTTAATAAGTAAATATATATAATTTTTTAAACTTAAAATATAATTATTATTTTTTATTACATCTTTCTTAATTCCATATTTTTTAATAACTATTAAATATAATAAACTAATTTTATTAGCTATATAAATTTGGTTACTAAGTGAAATAGTATTGATATTATTAAAAAATACTTCACTTATTTTATTTATTTCATTTAAATCAAAAATATTATTTGGTTCCATGTCTAGTATTTTCATAATTTTATTAACTAAATTATCGATACAAGCTATAATGTCATTTTCAGTATAAAGTTTAAAATCAAATATTAGTTTTATTTTTGCTTCTAAATTTATTAGTCTTTTTAAAAGACCTATTTTATTATTGCTATATAAGCAAAGTTTAACTTCACTATTACTAATTTCAAAATTATCTTTACACTCACTGTCTTTAATAATAAGTTCAAGTTCTTTTTTATACTCTAAATATTTAGTATAATTAAAATATTTTAGTTTATCTAATAATAAAGTTATAATTTGATATTCTGTATTTAGTGTTGACTTTATCTTCAATTTATTTTCAGAAATTATACTTCTATTTTCTTTATTTTCAATATCTTCTATTTTAGGATTAAATGATATTATTTCTCTTGCAAAATAAGTATTTAAAAACCATACAACTTTATTTTCGTAAGAATTATTATTTATATCTCCAGCACCATACATGTTTATTGGTGGTACTATTATATTTTCTGCAATACATAAGTCATACTTTTCAATTATTATCCATTTGATTGGTTCTACTTTTATGAAAAAATTTTTTGAATATATTGGAGAAAAATAGTGAATATATTTTATTCCTTTGCATTCGTATTCGTCGAAAGTTATTGGCTTAAATTTTTTAGAAGTGTTAAATTTATTACAAGGATCGATTGTAAAATGTCTTCCAGTTTTATTATTATTAAATAATAATTGTAATTTAGTAAGTTTAATTGTAGTTTGTGGGTATTCTCCATATTCGCCTATTTTATATTTTTGGCCAATTGGATCAATAGTTAAATTTTTCATTTGATCAGCAATTAAAGAATACTTTATTATAGGTCTTATCCCAACTTGTCTAATATATGAAAAATGTTTGCGTAATTCTCCAAAATAAGATACATAATATGATTTATTAATTTCTGAAGATCCTGATAATATCCACCCAAATTCTTTGCCACTAATATCGTACTCTTCTTTTTGCGTAGTTAATTCTATAAAATCTGTTCCAATAGCTTCTTTTTTTAGATGAAATTCATCAAAAATATGTAATTGTTCTTTATCTAATAAATCAAATTTAGGTATACTTTTTTTCTTCTTTATCCATTTTGACCACCCTTTTTATTTACTAAAATAGTAAATAGTAGTAGTATATTAGGGGATATCTTTATATATTACAAATATTAATTTCTTATATATATATAACTTTTGGTTATAACGTTTAAAATAAAAAGACTATAGTTTTATCTATAGCATATTAAATTTTTTGAATTATCTTTTTGAAGTAATTGATCTATATTTAGTTAAAAATTCATCTTGATAGTCAGCAGATTCTACTAAATTTACATTTTTACATATTATTTTATAGTAACTTATCCAATTATATTCTTTTATAATTTCAGTTAATTCATCAATATTTAAGTTACTAAATTTTAAAATTATATCTATTGGAAAATTAAATTTAACTAATGTTATAGATATATCTTTTTTAATAGCAGGAATTTTTGCTAAAGAATCACTTAATAATTTAGTATATAAAATATTAAATTGTGCTTCCTCTAAACTTCCTTTTTTTAATTCTTTATAAAATGATTTTGCAAAGTCGTGTAAATGTTTAACATCATATTTTTTTAATTTTCTTAAAACTTCTTCACTCATAGCGTTTCTCCCTTTCTAGTGGAGCATATACTAACACAATTACTTTGGCTTGTCAATTAGTTCTATTTTGCTTTATAATTATATTAAAAGAAAGAGGTAAATATGAAAAAAATAGTTGATGGAAATACAGCATGTAGTGATGTTGCTTATTTATTTAGTGAAATAGCAAGTATATATCCAATAACTCCATCTAGTCCAATGGCTAGTAACTTTGATAAATTAAGAGAAAAAAAGAAAAATTTATTCAATGAAGAAGTAACTTTAGTTGAAATGCAAAGTGAAGCAGGTGCTGCGGGAACAATGCATGGAGCATTACTTAGTGGTTCTTTAGCTACTACTTTTACAGCTTCTCAAGGTTTACTTTTAATGATTCCTAATATGTATAAAATAGCGGGAGAAGGTTTACCTGGCGTAATTCATGTAGCAGCAAGAACCCTTGCTACTAATGCTTTATCTATTTTTGGTGATCATAGTGATATTTATGCAGCATCTAAAACAGGATTTGCTTTTTTAGCATCTACTAATGTCTTTGATACTCAAAATTTAGCAGCAGTAGCCCATTTATCTGCTATTGAAGCAAGTATTCCTTTTTTGCATTTCTTTGATGGTTTTAGAACATCTCATGAAATAAATACGATTGAGGAATTACCAGAACTAGAACTATTAAAATTAATTAATTTTGATAAAGTTAGAGAATTTAAAAAGAAAGCTTTAAATGTCGGTTGTGGTTATCAAAGAGGTATGGCTGTAAATGAAGATATATTTTTTCAAACTCAGGAAGCAAGAAATAAGGACTATGAAATTGTTCCTGATATAGTTAATGATTATATGCAAAAAATTAATAATATAATGCATACTGATTATAAACCATTTAATTATTATGGAGCAACTGATGCAGAGTATGTAATTGTTGCTATGGGTAGTGTTTGTGACACAATAAAATTAGTAATAGATAAATTAAATAAAAAAGGTAAGAAATATGGACTTATTGAGGTTCATTTGTATAAACCATTTAGTTCTAAATACTTCTTAGAAGTTTTACCTAATACTGTAAAAAATATTGCTGTTTTAGATCGTACTAAAGAACCAGCATCAATTGGTGAACCCCTATATTTGGATTGTGTAGCTTTACTAAAAGATAAAAATATAAATATAGTTGGTGGAAGATATGGATTATCTAGTAAAAATACAACACCTAATGATATTTTAGCAGTTTATAATATGTTAGAAACTAACTTAGTAAATAATTTTACAATAAGTATTGATGATGATATTACCCATTTAAGTTTAAAACCTATTAATGAAGAATTTATTGTTAGTGATAAAGAAATCTTGATTTATGGTTATGGTTCTGATGGGATGGTTAGTACATCAAAAGATATTATGCACTTAGTTGGTGAACATACAAATAATTATGTACAAGGGTATTTTCAATATGACAGTAAAAAATCTGGGGGAGTAACAGTTTCTAATTTAAGAATTAGTAAAGATAAGATAAACGCACCATTTTATGTTACTAGTCCTAATATATTAGTTATAACAAAAGATGAATATATTAAAAATTTTCCAATGTTTAATAATCTTTTAGATAATGCGATATGTTTAATTAATACTAATAAAAGAGGTGAAGAATTAGATAGATTATTTCCATTAAATGTTAAGGAAATATTAACTAATAAAAATATAAAAGTATTATTAGTAGATGCTGATGAGATAGCAACTTCTTGTGGAATTAAAGGGAAAATTAGTAAAATAATGGAAATTATAATATTAAAATTAATTAATTTTCCAAACGCTTTAGAATTAGTAGAAAAATCTATTAAAGATAAATTTGAAACTAAGGGTGAAGAGGTAGTAAATTCTAATATTAAAGTTGTTAATGAAGCATTAAATAATGTAGTTACTATAACAGGTAAATTTAATATGAATATAGAAGATAGTACAAAACAACTTAGTGTAATTGAAAAAATTAATAATAGGATGGGAGACTCTTTAACAGTTTCTGAAGTTCTTGATTATAAAAATGGTATTTATCCATGTGGTTTATCAAAATTTGAAAAAAGAAAAACTAGCGTAATGGTACCTAAATGGGATAGTGCAAATTGCAGCCAATGTGGTTTATGTGCTACGGTTTGTCCTCATGCTGTAATTAGACCAATTATTACTAAAGATAGTGCTAAAGGTATTCCTGTTTTAGGAAAAGATGGATATTGGTATGAAATATTAATAAGTGAAGAAGATTGCACTAGTTGTGGTTTATGCATTAATGCATGTCTTGGTAAAGGTGGTAATAAAGCTTTAAGTTTTAAAGAAGCTACTTATGAAAATTCTAAATATGTAAGTGAAATGTTTAACAATTATAAAAATCCAGAAGTTTATCCTAGATTTACTTTAAAGGGAGCAAGCTTGAGAAAACCATATTTTGAGTTTAGCGGAGCTTGTGCTGGATGTGGAGAAACACCTTACTTAAAAATGTTAAGTCAATTATTAGGAGAAAAACTAGTTATTTCTAATGCTACAGGTTGTTCTTCAATATATGGTGGGTCAGCACCTTCAACTCCATATTTAATACCATGGGTAAATTCTTTATTTGAAGATAATGCTGAAGCAGGTTACGGGATTTACTTAAGTTATAAAATGATGCATAATCGTATAAAACATATTATGAATGAAACAATTGATTCAGTTCATAACGAAGTTAAAGAATTATATCAAAAATGGTTAGATAACGAGTATGATTTTGATATAACAAAAGAGGTTAAAGAAAAATTATTAACTGAGCAAATTCCTAAAGATTTAAAAGATATTATTGATTATGTTCCAGCAAGAAGTGTATTTATTGTTGGTGGAGATGGTTGGGCTTATGATATTGGCTTCGGTGGTATAGATCATGTATTATCTAGTGGGGAAAATATTAACATTTTAGTTTTAGATACTGAAGTATATTCTAATACAGGTGGGCAATCATCTAAATCGACAAGAACTGGTGCAGTAGCAGAATTTGCTAATATGGGTAAAAAAACAAATAAAAAAGATTTATTTAAGATTGCTATGAGTTATCCAAATTGTTATGTAGCAGAAACAAGTTTTGGAGCAAACTTTATGCATACTATTAAATGTATGAAAGAAGCAGAAGAACATAAAGGACCTAGTATTATAATTTGTTACTGCCCATGTGTTGAACAAGGTATAAAAGGTGGAATGTCTAATTCTATAAATCAAGAAAAGGAAGCAGTAACTTGCGGATATGTTAATTTAATGCGTTATGTACCAGAAGATAGCAAATTATATTTAGATTCAAAAGAACCTGACTTTACTAAGTATCATGATTTTCTAATGCATGAAGTTAGATATAGTAGTTTAGTTATAAAAAATAAAGATATAGCTGATGAATTATTAAATTCACAAATAGAATATGCAAAAAAACGTCATAAATTTTATTTAGAAGAATCAAAAAAAGATAATATTTAATGATGGATACCTAATAGGTATCTTTTTATATTATTTTTTTTCATTTACAGTGGTATATCAATAACTTATAATAATAAATCGAGGAGATGAAATAAAAATGCCTAATTTAGAAGAATTAATAAAAATTAGAGAAGAAGCAATTAAAAAGTATATTGATGCTAATGTATTAGAAAAATTTTTATTTGATTGCACTAAAAATTACTATGATGATTTTATAGTTAAAGAACTTATATCTCAAGCCGAAGGAGATTTGAAAAATAGTGATATATCTGTTTGTGATTATGGAATATTTATAACTACAGATAATAAAGAAAAATCTAAATTATTTTTTGATGAAATAGTACATAAAGATTTAAAATTTTTTTCTTATGAAGATATAGATAATGTTTCAACAAAAGATGATCCAATTGTTTATGTTACATATTTTAAAGGTTTAGAAAAATACAATTATTTTATAAGATTAACATATATAAAAAGCTTGCTGAGGATGATGGTTACGATTTTAGAATGGAATTTAGTCAATCTTTGGATATTTGCAATGAATTACCAGTTAAATTTGAAATTTCAAGTAGAATTCCTAAATTGGTTTTTTCTAAGCAAAAAATTTTGATTAAAAAACTTTGATATATTTATAAAAAGGGGTAATTTAAATTTACTTTTTTATATTATTTTTTAAGTATAAAAAAACTCATTTCTTTTTTTTAGAAATGAGATTAATTTTTATTATAGAAATTTAAACTTCATGAATTTTTAAGAAATTTGTATGACAATCTTTAGGGAATCCTCCAATAACAGCAACTAAATCACCATATCTTAGATTCATTAATTCGCGAGCAGCTTTAACGCCTTCATTAACAATATCATCTGTATCTTTACCCATTGGAACCATTTTAGGATATACACCCCATTTTAGAGCTAGGCTACGAGCTACTTTTTCATCTGTAACTGTTGCTACTATAATAGAGTTTGGTCTTAATGAAGAAACATCTATAGCAGTTTTACCAGTTAAAGTAGATACTACAATAGCTTTTATTGGTAAATCAATTGTAGCATCTACACAACATTTAGCAATTGTATTATGAATTTCAGTTCCTAATAATTTATAATCTTCTAAATTATATTTTGTAACTTGTTCAACATTTAAACAAATTTTAGCCATTGTACTAATTGTTTCAACTGGATAATTACCAATAGTAGTTTCATCACTTGTCATGATTGCATCACATCCAGCAATAACAGCATTAGAAACATCTGTAACTTCAGCATTAGTAGGTCTAATGTTTGTTTTCATTGAGTACATCATTTGTGTTGCCATAATTACACCTTTACCATTAGCATGACACATATCAATCATTTTCTTTTGATATAATGGTAAATTTTCAACACCAGTTTCAATTCCTAAATCTCCACGAGCTACCATAATGTAATCAGAAGCTTCAACAATTTCTTCTAAGTTATCAATAGCGTATTGAGTTTCAACTTTAGAAATAATTGACATATTTGGTTTACCAAATTTCTTACATAATTCTTTAACTTCATAAATGTCTTCTTTAGTATTAACAAAAGATAATGCTAAGTAATCTCCATCATGTTCACAAGCATATTTAATATCTTCTTCATCTTGTTTAGAAACGTATGGAACATTAAGTTTAATACCAGGCATACATACACCACGACGTGATTTAATTGTACCTGAGTTTTCAATGCGACATGTAACACCATCAGATTCTACAGATATTACAATTAATTTATAGAATCCATCATCTACTAAAATAACAGATCCAACTTTTAAATCTTTTAGTACACCTTTATAATTTAATGCAATAGCATCTTTAGTACCTAAGAAATTTTCATCATCTGTTTCAACAATACGAATTATATTACCTTTTACTAATTCAATTTTATCATCAACAAATGCACATGTTCTTAAATCTGGACCTTTAGTATCGTATAAAATTGCAATATTAGCATTTAATTCTTCATTAGCTCTTTTAACTAATGCTTCATCAATTGCTCTTTCTTCTAGTGTAGCATGAGAAAAATTAATTCTAGCTACATTCATACCGGCTTCTACAATACCTTTAAAATTTTCCCAATTTTGAGTAGAAGGACCAATACTACATATAATTTTTGTTTTCTTTAACATAAATTCACCCTCTCAAAACGAACTTATCTTAACATAAATTTAATTAATTGTAAATGTTTTTAGATTTTTCGTCATAAGATAAATTAGGGTTGAAATTATATTTATTTTATGATAATATACCTCACACGAAAGGGGATTTTTATGAAATATAGAAATGATTTAAGTAATAAATTATCATTAGCATCATTAATAGCGTTATTATGTTTATTAATATCTATGAATAGTTGTTCTAAAAAAGATAATAATATTAATTCTAATAAAGATAATTTAAAAAATGATAATAATAGTACAAGTGTTACAACAAATGATATTCCAGAATATACTGGTATTAATAAAATGGATCTTTATGAATTACTTATTAAGCATAATATTCCATTTATAAAATTAGATGGTTCTTACTATACTTTAAATGGTGATAGAATTGCATTTTATGTAGACAAACAAAAGGTATCTCCAATTGAGGTAATTATAAAAGAAAGTGATGGAACAACTAATAAATATTTAGAAGCACCAGAAGGTTCTGTTCTTGAAGGCGATAAGGCATACAGATATGTTACTAATTTTTTAATATTAACTGATGAAGTTTTGTTAAATACAATTGATTATAATTCTATTATTGAAATTGTTGAAACTAGACCATATTCAGATTTGCTAATAGAAAAAAATTATGAATTAAAATTAGAAAAAAAATAGGGCATTTTAAAAAATGCTCTTTTTGTATATTTGTAAATGATGTGAAACAAAAAAATACGTAAAATAGCTTAGTTTAAAAACTGAGTTATTTTTAAATGTTTAATAATTTGTTTCTCATTTCCATTGGTGTTAAAAAATTTAAAACTTGCATTGGAATATTATTAGATCTCTT
>CALWAK010000037.1 GCA_944373095.1 uncultured Bacilli bacterium | reverse complement strand
TTTTATCTTCAAATGTTAATTTTCCCATAATAAAACCTCGTTTCTATTTTGTCCAAGAAACGGGGTTCACATCATATCTGGGGGTTTTCTTATCCAAAAAATGTTTAAGAATTTTCTTAAACATTTTTTTCTATTGCTATTACTTGATTTACTTCATTTTCATTGTATTTAATATCTACTTTATCTCCAACATTTAAATATGGTAATAAATATTGATTTACTTTTATAGATAGGGAGTATTTATTATTTTCTTCATCTAATAAATAATAAAATGTATTTCCATCAATAATTGCTGTAGTTATCTTTTGAATAGTGATTGTTTTTTCAAGTATATTGGTATAATTATTATTAAAATTTACTTCACTTAAATATTTTTTTGCTGCTTCTTCAATTCCCATGGATGCTTCGGCAGTAACAGCTTTTTGATAATCCTCAACATCTACGAAAGCATACATTTTTACTAAACCTGCATTATCTTTAAGACTTAGTAAATAAGTTGGACGATTATTTAAATTAATTAATAAAGGGAATGTAGCATCATAATCTTTATCTTGTACTAGTCCTTCACTTGATTCCATTGCACTATATTCTTCAGCACCAGCAACATTATAATAATTAGTTTCTTTTGTTCTTAAATTTGTTAGAGTAAAACCAATATTAGATTCATCTGAAATAACACTAGTTATTCCAGTATATAAATAGACATCATTATCTAATATTAAATAATTATAGCCATCTGTTGTATTAACAACATTTTTTTGACCAAAAATACTATTTAAGAAGCCTTGCTGATAAGTTCCCCAATCGTCTAATGAATCAATAATTAATTCAGCATCGTATACATGATCAACCCAAGTAGGAACATTATTAATATCATATTTTACACTATCTCCAGTAACAGGATCTAATAATACGATTCCTCCAATATCTTTAATAGCCCCTACTCCACTATATTTTATATATGGTACTATCCAATAAGGTTTACCATTATCATCTAATTCAAAATTAGCTTCATCAAATATTAGTGTTGGATAACTAAATCTTAATTTACGATATAAATCTTCACCAAAATAAGCACTAGGCATATATTTCATACCAGCCTCTAATACTTCTAAATTAGCTTCCCCATTTACTGAATTAACTGTAATGTAGCCTTTAATACCATCTTTTCTATTTGTAAAATACTTTATTATTCCATCATATTCTAAAGGAGTAACTCTAATTATTTTATCATTATAATTTATCTGGGTATATAAATCACTTACATAAAATTGACTTACCCAAGCAGTTTGACTACCAAGTTTTCGATCTCCTAACTTAGTAGTAGAATCTTTATCTAATAATGGTATTTTATTAAAATCAACTTCTTTTATATCTTCAGTAAAATTAGTATCTTGATTTACTATTATTCTATTAGCGTATCTTTTAGCTTGAAATATTGGCGATAAAAATATATTAGTTATAAAAATTCCTACTACTATTACTAATATTGTTCCTAAAATAATACTAATGTGTTTAGGAAATTTAAATTTATTTGGATGTTTTATAATTTTTATTGGATTTAAAATTATTGTTGAAGAATATAAAACAATATATATTATACAAATAAATATTAAAAATGACCAAAAAGCAGGACTAGTAATATTTATAGGCGGTAAAGTAAAGTAATATGTAATTAAAGCTATTATTAAAGTTATTATTATACTTCTAAGCATTGTTTTCTCCTATATAATCTAGATAACTATTATCTCTTCTTTTGATATTTAAAAAATCATCATCTAGCTTATTATAACTATCTAAATAATTTTTCTTTGTTATTTCATCTATTTCATTAGATTCTAATATACCATTAAATTCATCTAATGAATTATATTTTTCTTCAATATATCTTTCATTTATTAAACTATCTAATAATATATTTTTAAGAAATTTATTAGCATTAATAAATATATAACCTCCATATACACTATCCATTAAGGAAAATGCTACTAGTTCTACAACAAAATCCATAGTATATTTTTTATCTACTAACTTCTTCTTCCGTATATCTATATACTCATCATAAGTTATATCAAAATTTTTATTTTTAATACCAAAAGATTGCATTGCATATTTACATAGAATTTGATCTAAATCAATATTTTGTAACATTTTAGCTTTTGCTCTTCCATCTTTTCGTGATGATATAAATTCATATTTATCACCAATTTCTAATCCATCTGGTATAACACTAGTATCATCAAATAAAACAAATTTTATTGCATTAATTGCATTTCTTGTTCCTTTTGAAGATTTAGTTCCAAAATAGATATCATCGAGCCAATCCATCTTGCATCTTTTCATTTCATAAAAATTTTCACTTTTCACTATATCACTCCAAATATATCATACCATATATTATATTAATCTACTAGGATGTAATTTATATTCAGCTAATATTTGTCCTAGTAATTCATAATGTTTTTTATAACTATTTATAATTAATTCTTTATTTTCACTAGGTATTATAAATTGAAATTTTTCTTCTACTTCTTTTATACATTGTATAAATACATCAATACTTAATGTATTATACACAGTAATTAATTTATCTATAAATTCACTAGATGAATCTCTAATATATTTTTTTATTATATCTATATAATATGTAAAATGTTCAGTATCTTCAGGATATACTCCTAAAGCAAAAGAATTTAGACTACCGTCATCTAAATAAGAGTTTAACATATATTCATTATCAAATATCATACTAAGTGATATGTTATCTTTAGATTCTTCTATTATCCAATTATTACAAGACCTATCATCATTATCTACAACTATGTCGAATGAAAATAAAGTTGTTAATTGATTCATTAATTTAGCAATAATTTGATTTGCATTAATTTTATTATATATTTTAGAATATCTATGAGATAATGCTAACCATATCATTTCAAGATTATTTAAATCGCTTGCATCATTATGAAGTTTTCTAAAATCTATATAATTTTCTAATATTGTTTCGCCAGATATGTAATTTTTATTTTCCTTTTTAAAAGAGTTTGACATTAAACGTACTTCACCAAAAAAATCTGCTAAATAATAATTTACATGTGGTAAATTAAGTTTATCTAATAATTTTTCAGCAATTAACTCACAATATAAAGTATTTATATTTTTTCTTATAGGCCTTAAATAATATTCTTTTTCATCATATATAATTTTACCATACTCATCTATATCTAAAGCTTTTTTATCTATTCCTTTAGCAGTAAAATATGATGTTAAATCTATATGTTTTTTATCTTTTAAAAATTCACTATCCATTATTTTCTCCTTTCCTTAATTAATATTTCTAAGTTTTCTATATCTTTTTCTAATACTTTAAATCCATCATTTAGTAAATTTTCATTTATTACATCGATATTTAAATCTTTTAATAAATCTAATGAATATTTACTACTCCCGGCTTTTAAAAAGTCTATATATTTACTAACTGACAAAGTCTGACTTTCAAATAAAGAATTTACGACTAGACTGGCAATTAATAGCCCAGTTGCATATTTATATGGATAAAAACTCCATCTAAATAAATGGCCTAATCTAGTCCACTCTATACTACTTATATCATCATAAATTATATCTTCTCCATAATATTTATGAATTAGATTACTATATTTTTCAGTTAAAATATCAGGAGTTAATTCATTTTCATTGTACAACATAATTTCTAATTCAGTATACATTGTTTGCTTAAATACCGAAGTAAAGAAATTTTCTATTTCTTTAGATAAATAATATATTTTTTCTTCCTTAGTTTTAGCATTTTCATATAAATATCTATTTAATAATATTTCATTGACTAATGATGCTGTTTCTCCTACAAATATTGTGCTATCAGCATATATAAATGGTTGTTCATCTTTAGAAAAATAGTAGTTAACAATATGTCCTAATTCATGAATCATATTTTTAAGATCATTATATGTTCCTCTAAAATTTATAAAAGAATAAGTATTCCATGAAAATGTAATAGACTGATGCTTATTTTCATCTGGTATAGCATCAAAATGACCGTTTAAAAGTTTATCTACTGTATTTAAATATTCTTTTCCTAAAGGTTTTAAACTATTTTTCATTATATCTAGTGCTTCTTCAATAGTAAAATTAATATCTACTTTATTTAAAGGCATAGTAAAATCGTATAAATGAGGATCATTAATATTGTGATATTTTGCTTTTAGTCTTAAATACTTTTGAATTAATATTAAATTATTATTAACACTATTTATTAAATTTTTAATAATTTTAGAATTAATATTTTCTTCAAATAATACTTTATCTAAAACTGTATTATAGCCTTCTAATAGACAATTTTCTTTACGATAAGAATAAATATTATTAAGAATATCAGCAAAAGTATTTTCTTCATTTTTAAAAGAGTTATTAACAGTTATATAAGTATCTTTTCGAATATCTCTATTATAATTTGAAATGTATTTATTAAAATTAGATGCATCTATTTGAATAATATTTCCATCAATATTTATTTTTCCATAATCAATATCTCTTAAAAGATTATTATATTTACTTAATTGTGAATTTATTTCATTTGAATTATCTTGAATTTTAACACTATTAATCTTACTTGGTAAATATTTTTGTTTTCTAAATAAATCATCTAAAGCTAATTTATATATTTTTAATCTTGAATCACTAGCAATTAATTTATCAATGGCATCTTTTCCTGTTTCAATTATTAATAAATCAATAAACAATAACTTATTATTAACTTCATTATCTAAAGTTTCAGCATCCTTTTTCATATTTATACAGTTAGAATCATTTATATTTTTATAATACATTAAAGATCCATATACTAATACTTTATTAGTAAGTTCTTTTATATACCATTTTTTATTTAATATTTCTAATAAAATATCGCTAGTATCAATTTTGATATTATTAAATATTGTAATACTATCAAGTAATAATTTTATTTTTTCTATTTCTTTATAAAATGCTTTATTATTTACAAATAACTCTTTTAAATTCCATTCTAATTTTTCCATATTAGTTACTACCTTTAATTAATATTTTTTCAATTTCTTTCCAAGCAGTTTTCCAATCATTACCTGCTTTAATTATATTTTTCTTATCTAATTCTTCTTTACTAATATTTTTATTATGATATGAAGGGAATAATATTTTTATTGGAATATCTCCTTCTAAATTAGATAATTTATCATCTATTTGAATATCCGCTTTAATTATATGTTTAACATTAGTAAAAATAAAGTTTTCAGCATTTAAAAACGGTAATGCTTTAATTAAAAAATCATATTTATCTTTAAATTGTTTCCCAGAATCTTTAATATTTATATGCATAACACAAGCAGAACATATATAAATATCATAATATTTATTTAATTTTTTTATAACCCCAATAGCATCAGGTAATATATATGAATTTTCATAAAAGTTTATATTACTTATAAATTTATTATACTCTTCTAGTTTATCTTTAGGTATTATTGCATCTTCAATATAATATGTATTAATATCCTCTATTTTATAATTAGTATTCATAAATTTATTTGCGGCATCTAAATATCCAGCATAGCAAATTACTTCATCAACATCTAATAAAATACTTTTTTTAGGCATATTATCACTCCTTGTATAAATTAATTATAACAAATAATTAAAAAAACTAACATAAGTTAGTAATTTAAATTTTCCTTGTAAGTGTTTTTCCTTCTTTAAATCCACAATCTTTTGGACATTGATAATCAGGAAAAGTACATCTTGCTCCATGGGAATATTTTACAATATCTAATTCTAGTGGATTATTTGTTTCTTCTAGTACTTTTTTATATTTTAATAATGTTTCTTTTGTTTGTAACATTATTTCAAGTTGAGCAGCTGAGCATAATCTTTCCTTACATTTTAATATAAAATTATCATAAGTTCCTGATTCATTAATTAAAATTATTTCTCCTTGAGGAGTAACATTTTTTACTGAATTTATATCGTTTAACCATTCTGATATTAAAACTTTATCATCTGCAATTATAGGTGGAATAAAATACTCTTTTTCATTTAATCTTTCTATTTTATAATCAAGAGTTCTATGTCTTTGACCTTGGGCAAGTTCGGAATAAGTTCCATAATAATTAGTAGTATAAACATATCCAAAATACTCTTGTCTTTTATCTAAATTTTTACCAAATAGAGATAAACTTCGATGTTTTTCATTAGTCATTAATCTATCATCAAGAACATTTAGTCTATCTAAACAATTTATAAATTCTTGCATACTTTTACTTAAATTATATTCAAAGTTATCATTTAAATTAGCATTATCTATATATTCTAACATCCATGATGCTATATAATTTATTTGTCTTAAAGATGTTGAATAAATCATTTCGGTAGGCATAAATACTGTTACTAAATATCTAGCATTTTCTTGAGCTAATGTTTTTATTTTAAAATCATTATAAATATTTCCATATTTAGCTTTAATTTTTATTTTAAATATATTTAACCATTTATTATATAATTGTTCTTCTCTTTCCGTAATAATTGAATTATCTTTCCTAATTATAGGAGTATATCTAGCAGATTTTTCACTTGTAGTATACTCATGTTCATTATTAATTACCATTGCAAGTATTTTAGGAATATTTTCAATATTAAAGTTTATTATAATATGATCATAAACACTATGATGACCATTATTTAAAGTATTATTTACTCTCTTCATTGTTTTTTCAAGTACTTCATCTTTAAGATGATTAAATCCCTCTTTATCATAGCAAACACCTGCTATTTTACCACATAATTTAATAGCTTCATCCCTATCAAATGTGCCATTATCTTTTAAAAATTGATTAGGTAGTATACTAATATTCATTTTTCTCTCCTCCTTATAACCGCTTTTATTCTTTCTTACTCGATTATAACATAAATTTATTAAATATTGTTTTTTTATCTAAAATTATTATAAAATAGAAAGCATATTGGAGGCTAACTATATAAACTATCTTTCATTTCTTCTAATGCTTTTTGGAAGTTTTGTAATCCCATAAATATTACCATAATAATTTGATAAACTGTTCCAAATGATTCTAATTCTGGAATATTTAAAATATTAGGATTTTCTAATTCTTCTATTCCACCATCTACATATTTATCAAGAATAATTGATAATACTTCTTTTGCTTGTTCTCCATATTTTTCAAAGTAATCACTTTGTTTAACTTGTCTTGCTCTTTGACTTCTAGTAAGAGCTTTTTTACCATAAGCAACATGTACTAATAAATCAAATGGATCATATTCTTCTCCAACTTCTTCTTCTAAAATATTAAGATAAATATCTTTTTCTTCTAGTGCTTTTATTATTGTTGCTTTCATATCTTCTTTATCCCAATATTCTTTAAATATTGAATAAGTTGCATATTCTTCTGTAATTTTATTTTTTACAAATTGAGTAAAGTTTTCTGTAATTAATTCTCCATGTTCATTAATTAATTTTTGTTGTCTATATAATTCTCTTACTTGTTCATTAGGTAAAACAATTTTAGGTTTTACTTTTCTTCTTTCAGCTGGAATTACATCTTTTTCTTCTACCGGTATTTTTTTATCTCCAATGCTATATGGATTAGTATCATTATTATCAGTTGGTGTTAATATAACAGGTGTTACTTCAACATCTCCATCAAATTTTGGATCTTTAAATAATTCAGTTGCACCAGTAAAATCAATAATAGTAAATGCATATTTATCAAATTCTTCTGATATACGAGTTCCACGACCAATTATTTGTTTAAATTCAACCATACTTTTAATATTAGTATCGATAACTATTAATTTACAAGTTTTAGCATCTACTCCAGTTGTAAGAAGTTTAGAAGTAGTTACTATCGTTGGATATTTTTTTCTTGGATTAATAAAGTTATCTAATTGCATTTTGCCTATTTCATCAGAACCAGTAATTCTCATAATATATCTATCATCATGTTCTACCATATCAAGATTTTGATTGATTAATTCTCTTCTCATTCTATCTGCATGTTCTTCATCTACGCAGAAGAAAATAGTTTTATCCATTCTTCTATTTGTTTCTTTTAAATAATCAGTTACTATTTTAGCTACTAATTTATCTCTTTCTGGCAAAACTAACTTTTTATTAATATCAGTTCCACCATAAACCCTTTCATCAACTTCTTCTCCATCAGTATTAAGTGTTCCTTTTTTTACAATAATGTCTTCTATATCTTTATCAAGTCCTACTCTTAATACTCTATAAGGTGCTAAGAAACCATCTTCTATTCCTTGTTTTAATGAATAAGTATAAACTGGCTCTCCAAAGTATTCATAATTTTGAATTGTTTTTTCATTTTTAGGCGTTGCAGTTAATCCTATTTGAGTTGCAGTTCCAAAGTAAGATAAAACTTCTCTCCATGAAGAATCTTCGGCTGCACTACCTCTATGACATTCATCAATAACAATTAAATCGAAAAAGTCTTGTGGGAATTTTTTATATAAGTCTTCTCTTCCTTCTGCTCCCTTAAGTTGTTGATATAATCCCAAGTATATTTCATAAGAAGGATCATACTTTCCTTTAATTTTTGTCATAGAACCTTTAAATGGTGCAAAATCATTAACCATTGTTTGGTCAATTAAGATATTTCTATCAGCAAGAAATAAAATTCTTTTTTTAAGTTTAGATTTCCATAATCTATAAATTATTTGGAAAGCAGTAAAAGTTTTTCCAGTCCCAGTTGCCATAACAAGCAACACTCTATTTTGACCTTTTGCAACTGCTTTAAGAGTTCTTTCAATAGCAATTTGTTGATAATATCTTGGAGGATATTTTGAAGGATATAGTGATTCTTTTATAATTCTTTCTTGTTCTTCAGTAATATTTGAGCAAGTAATATATTCTTTCCATAAATCTTCTGGCGTAGGAAAATTATCTAATCCTATTTCTGTTTCTTTTCCAGTTAACATATTTTTCTTTATAAATCCATCACCATTTGAAGAAAATGCAAAAGGAACATCTAACATTTTGGCATATTCAATAGATTGTTGCATACCAAAACCAACAGCATGATTATTATCTTTAGCTTCAATAACTGCAATATAACTTGAATTATAAGTCAAAAGATAATCTGTTCTTTTTCTAACTCCTCTTGAATATTTTCCTTTACCTTCATCAATTACACGACCATCAGTAAAAGATTTTTCTTCATGTATATTGTTATAACTCCAACCAGCATTAACAAGTGCAGGTGTAATATATCTTGTTCTTATTTCTGTTTCACTTAAACTTTTTTTATCATCGAACATAAACTACCAAATCCTTCCAAACAATTTCACTCATACTCATTAATATTTTACCATAAATTGACATATTTTTTATAATTTTAAGAATTTTAATAACAAAAAAACAAAATTTATTAAGTAAATTTTGTTTTTTATCTTGAATAAATTGTATTTTATTATAAATTTTTATCTATAAGAAATTTATAATAATCTGACCTTTTTTTCTTTTCTAAATCATTAGTAGTATTAGAAATTAATCTATTAAATAAACCTTGTTCTAAAAATAAACAATTATCTTTATCATAAAAAAACTGAATTATAAAATCATGACTTATTTCTATAAAATCTTTAATATTTTTTAAATTATCAACCATAATTTTAGGTTGAACACTATCGTTATATTTTATAGATGATTCAATTAATTCATTTTCATCGTTGTAGAAAGTATTTATTATATTTTGAAATTCTAAATAAATATAAGCATGAAAAACAGTGTCATTATGATTAATAGAAAATATAACTTCTTTAACTTTTTTTAATAATTTTTTTAAATTATGAGTAAATTTATAATTTTTATTATTTAAAGATAAATAAGCTTTTGCAAAGACTTCTAAATAAAAAACAATGTTATGGAACAAGCCTGTGGTTAATCTAGATAAATATTCATAATTGTAACTATCAACATCATAGACATCATCTCTAGTTTTTAACATTTCTATTTTTTCAAATAAAACCATCATTACTTCATATTGAGAACAACTGGCAAACACTATTTTTTCTTTTTTATTTTTAAATATGGGATTATATGCTACTAAACCAATTGTACTTATTAAGATAAAATCCCAATGGCTTTCCGAAATATGCATTTTTCTAATTTCGTCATAAATATACCATTTTTTTTCAAACTCAGCTACGTTAATGTTTAATCTTTCAAAAAAATAGTTACGTAATTCATAAGGAGAAAATTTAAATTTATTGCAAATAATTTCTTTATTGTTAATATGATTTATCAATTCTTCAACTTTAACTTTACTATTAATTTCTATCAAATCTCTATCATCATTCATAAGATTTTCATCACCAATAATATTTTATCACAAAAATATTTTTTATAAAAAATCAACTATTGATAAAAACTATGTGCATCACTTTTTACTATTTTTTGTATAAAATACCTGTACTTTTTCGAATGGGCATAAGAAGAACGACACCACAATATTATTAATTGCTTATAATACATGGCAAACTAATGGTGTCTTACTATTTTTGCACTTGCAAAAATGATGCATATTTAATATAAATTTGCATCACAATACTTTTTAAGCACTTATATTTAAACAAATTTCATGATGTAAAAAATGCATCACAATGTTTTTTTGAAAAATAAAAGTGCATCACGATATTTTTATCACTTCCTTTCTTCCAACAAAAAAATGAGAAAAATTTCTTCTTCTCATTTCTTAGTTAATTATTAATAGCAATCACTTTTGGTATAGTTTTTGCTATTCTACTATATTATAACATATAGATTTCTGATTTCAATACCCAAATTTCTCTCTTTATTTTCTCCAAAAAATCTCTATTTTTTTCTTGTATTTTTCTTCATTTTTTCTTGTTTTTTTTACCTATATTTTCTC
>CALWAK010000036.1 GCA_944373095.1 uncultured Bacilli bacterium | reverse complement strand
AATAAAACATCAATAGTAAAACTATCGTGTTAACTAACTAATTAACAATTAAATTAAAAATCTGTGGTTTGAGTCTCTTTAAACCAGTCCACAAAGTGACTGTAGATGTATAGGAACAAATCCACAGTGCGAGATATATTATACTTCTAGAAGTATAATATATCAAAAATATAAATAGAAAGGGATCAATCAAATAGATTAATATTTCTATAAGATTGATTATACGAGGTATGTATGTTTAGTAAAAGAGGAGTATATGAACCTTGTGGATTATTTAGTTTAGGACATTTAATATTATTTAGTATAACTATAATAATTATTATTATATTACTTTGTAATACTAAGAATTTAAAAGAAAAAGAAGTATCTAAGATATTAAGAATTTCTTGTATAATAGTATGGATATTAGAAATTATTAAGATAATATTTGTCTTACAATATACTTCTTTAAGTAGTGTTAATGAGTATGTACCCTTATATTTTTGTAGTATGTTATTATATTCTTTATTACTAAGTAATATGAAGAATAAATATTTAAAAAGAGTAGGTAATGTATTTTTAGCAACTGGTGGTATAGTAGGTGGCTTAATATTTATGATTATGCCTACAACATCACTTCCTGCGTATCCTGTATTTCATTTTATATCATTACATAGTTTTTTCTTTCATGGAATGATGTTATATTTAGGCTTATTAATAAATATTACTGGTTATATTAAATTAAATAATAAAGATATATATTACTATGCTTCATTAGTATTTATATTATGTTTATTAGCATTAATAGTTAATACTATTTTTGATAGTAATTTAATGTTTATTTCTAAGGATTTTCCTAATACTCCTTTACATATTATATATAAAATTAGTGGAGTATTTTATACACCACTAATGATTATTGGGCAAATGATATTACCATATTACATAGTAAAAATTATAATGAATAAATTACATATTTAATATTTTCTTGTTTTTAAATATTAAATTATTTTTTACTATTTTTAGAATTTTTAAATTTATTATCTAAGTAATTTAAAAAGATTTATACAATTTTAAAGTAAAAATATCTCCATTAAGGATATTTAAATTAAAAAAAGTTTTATTAAAAGTATTCGTAAATTCATTAATTAATGGTATAATTTTCATGGATAAAAACCTGCTTTCTATTGTTTTTTGGACAACTCAATTATAAAGCATTTTTTAGGTTTTTATCCTTTTTATTTATTTAAAAGGCTTTATTTATTAAATCTCCCCACTTTGGAAACACTATCCTTACATAAATATTAATTGACAATCAATCGGCTTTATGTTAGTGTATAACTTGTTTTAGGGGGGATTACGATGATTAAAATAGATGACGATAAAAAAATAAATATTATTAATGCATTTATACATAGAGATATTAATAGGAGTTTAATAGATTTAGTTGAGACGATTGCTAAAACTTATGATGAAAATGTTTTAGTTGTTATTAGAATTATAATTAATTTTGATGTATTTAGTGAATTGTATAGAGATGAAGATATTAAAAGTTTTAAAGATAGATATTTTCAATTTGCTTATGAGTTACAAAGAATCGGAACTAAAACTGATTCATTAATTGATGATATAAATATGGTAAGTAGTCATAGTAATAATATTTCATTATCAGCTAATAGGAAAGTACAAAAACAGATTAAGAAGATAAAATTTTATAGTGAGATATATCAATTTTATAAAAATTTTATAGTTTTTAAAGAACATATACCTTCATTATATAAAAAACATTCTGATTTAATTATGAAATTAGTTGATAAAAATATAAATAGGGAATATAAAGAATATTTATTAGAAAATTTGGATACAATAGATTTATTAAATATAAGTAAGGTTATATTATGTTATTTTGAATCAAATAATTTAGAACAGTATGCTGATGATTTAAAAGAGGTAACTAACATTGTTATGAATATTTATAATAAAAAAATAGAGCAAAAGAACAGTACTATGGAAGATAAAAAACAATTTTTAACTAAAGAAAAAAATACTTATTCTAGTGAAACTTATATTCAATATTATCTTGATAGTGGTATGATTAAAATTGAGTGGATTAATAGATTTAAGTTAACCTCTAGTAATTTTTCAGATCATGTTAGAAATGTAAAAAAGTCTAATCCTAAATTATACGAAAGATATATAAGATATCAAAAGGAAGAAGAAAAATTATTAATTAAGTTAGCAGAAACTATTTCATATTATTATGAAAATGGAATTGTTGTTGGAGAGAATGAGAAACGTAAATTTACTATTTTAGATTATTATTTTATTACATCTATTCATTTAAATAGTTTCTTAAAGGCTATTAAAGGTTTAAAGATAGATGCCAAAACATTAGTTAATGTAAAACGCTTTTGCACAACTTATTCTAATAGTACTTCTATAAATGAAAGAAATATTAGTAATTTAAACTTTTATAAGAATTTTGGTAGTGAAAAAAGAAATTTATTACCGGATGAGGTAAGAGAAATAGTTTCATTCTTTAAAGAAAATGATATACCTTTAGAAGATACAACTTATTTAGCGTTTATAAATGAATATGCTGCTTGTAGAATATTACTTCCTACACATATGAAGAGATAAGTATAATGGAATGATGAATTTATTTTATCATTCTTTTTGTAACAATAAATAATTAAATTATTTTTTATTTAGAGAGGTAAGTTTATGATTAATGAAGAACGAAAAAATGATATAATGAATCGTTTTGTGTATAAAAAAATGAGTGTTAATATAATAAAATTTGTTGAAGAAATAGCAGATTTTTATAATATGGAGCTAATTGATGTTATATCAACTATTTTAGATAAAAATAGTTTAAAATATGTATCTCCCAAGGATACTATGTTATATTTAATTAGATATATTGAATATGTTAATAATTTTGATAACTTAGGTATTGAATGTGAGAACATAATGGATGAAATAAGAAAATATCAAATAGAATGTGGTGAAAAAATACCATTAGCAAGTTTAAAACAAACTTATGTAAGTTTTGATTATATTGATAAGTATTTTCAGATATATTATTGTTGTTACGATTTAAATTATAAAGAATATTTAAAGGATTTTATTTATTCAAAATATGAAAAGGAAATAAATTTTCTTTTATTTGATGTTAATACTGAAGAACAAAAAAAGCGTTTGTTAACTACTTTAGATTATAATAGTATATTATGTATTGAAACATTTATGAAATTTTATTTTCCAAAGAATAATCATACAAAATTAAAAAAAGAAATCTTAAGAATAATAAAAGAAGTATATAGACTTAAGAAAAATGGTTTAGCATCTTCTTTGTTTAAAAATATGAATAAAATATATTCTTCAAAAGATTATATTAATGCTTATGTGAATAGTGGTATGATAAGATTAGATTGGATTAATAAGGTTAATCTAACTTTTGATGAATATAATAAACATGTTAATAATGTAAAAAAATCTAATCCAGAATTATATTTGAAATATTTAGTTTATCAAATAGAAGAAGAAGAACTATTAATTGAACTAACAAAAACCATTTCTTATTACTATGAAAATGGCATTGATTTAGGTAATGGGAAAAAACGTAAATTTACTATTATAGATTATTATTTTATTACATCTATTCCAATAAATACGTATTGTTTGGCTATTAGAAATTTAAAAATTGATGCTAAAGTTTTAACTAATGTTAAACGTTTTTGTAATTCTTATGTAAGAAGTAAAAGTGTAAAAGAAAGTTTTATTAATAATTTGAACCTTTATATGAATTTTGGCAGTGAGAAAAGGAATTTATTGCCGGAAGAGGCAAAAGAAATAATATCATTCTTTAAAGAAAATGACATACCTTTAGAAGATACAACTTTTGTTTCAGCTATAAATGAATATGCAGCAGGGAGAATGTTACTTCCTACACATATTAATAAATAGAATAGACAATTTGTTTATTCTGTTTTATTTTGGTCATAAAAAAACTCGACAGAGTCGAGTAATAATCATTTTGGTGGAGAATAAGAGATTCGAACTCTTGACCCCCTGCGTGCAGGGCAGGTGCTCTAGCCAGCTGAGCTAATTCCCCAACGACAAATTAATAATATCATAATAAATTATAGTTTGCAAGCAAAAAATATAAATATTTTTAAAATTTACATTCTATTGACAAACGATATTTTTTTAACTATAATAGCTATTGATTTTGAGGAGAAATTTGTTATAATAAAATTATAATAATAGGGAAAAATAGAATTGAGAGGTATTTATATGAAAAATTTTAAAAAATTATTATTTGGTCTATTAGTAAGTGTTTTATATTTAGGAAGTGTTAATGCTGAGTCAACAGCATCTATTACTTGTGAAGATACTTATATTAAACCAGGTGAATCAACAGTATGTACTGTTAAAGCAAGTCACGATGAAGAAGTAAAGAGTGCTATATTTTCAATTGCAACATCTGAATACTTAACAATGAGTGATATTAAAGCAAATACAGCAGCAGGTTGGAGTTATGATACTACTCAAACTAATTATTATTTATTTAATAATGCTGGTGCTGATATTAGTGCTGGAGCTGAAATATTCTCATTTACATTAAATTTATCAACAGAGGCTAAAAATTTACCTGAAGGTAACTGTGGTCAAATATGTATAAGCACTTTATTATTTAATCAAACAACTCCTGTTACATTACCAGATAGTGGTGTATGTTTTGGGCCAACAGTAGATAAAGATGAATGTACTGAAGAAGATTGTCCTACACCAGATACTGGAGCATTTGCTAACTATGCATTATTAGGTGGAGTTTCACTAGTAGCATTAATCGCAATAATTGCAGTAAGTAGAAAAAATAAATTTTATAGAGTTTAAAAGGTAAAAGAAATTTTATCTTTTTTTCTTATTTCAATTAATTTTTTAGTAGATGATGTTACTATATAAATAATATTTAAAAATTCTGCTATTACAAGGCCATATAATCCTATTTTTAATAGGGTAAAAATAAATATAGATACTAATTTTATTATTACTCCTATAGTAGTAACTTTTAGGGAATATTTACCATAACCTAGTGCTTGTAATATTGATGATATAGGAGCTTCTAAGTAATATAAACTAAAGAAATAACTTAAATATTTTATGTAATCTGATCCTTCGGTAGTATTATATATTAATAATAATAATTTGTCTCTAAAGATAAATATAAATAATGTAGATATAATACCTATTAAAAAAGATATACTTATTACTTGTTTTATTCTTCTATTTAATAACTTTTTATTACTATTATTTAATCTAGATATTTCTGGGATAGTTGAGGTACATATTGCTTGAATTAAAAACGATGGCATTAGTAGTAAACCAATTGAATAAGCATTATAAATACCATATTCCATTTGGAAAAATTTAGAAGAATATCCTACTAATAACATTGTATTAGATAATATTATAGGTTCAAAAAAATATCCTACATTACCTATAATTCTACTTGATACTAAAGGTATTGAAGTATTAAGTAAAGTACTAATAGTATTTTTGTTATATTTAAAATCTTTTAAAGATAGATCTACTTTTTTAGGTAATAAGAATATAAAAGTTATAATGCTTGCTAATTCTGTTAATATATTTAATAATAAATAAGATAATATGCCTAGTATTAAAGATTTTTTTATAATATGTGGTAAGATAAATATAATAAATAGTATTCTTATAGATTGTTCAATTATATTAGATATAGTATTAGGAAGCATTTTTTGTTTACCATAAAAATAACCTTTTAATAAACAAGCTAATCCTACATTAGGCATAGCAAGAACTGAACCGATTATTAATATTTTAACCTTTGGCTCATGAAGTAGAAAGTTTGCTATAAAATCACTTGCTAGAATTACTCCTATCATTAAGGATACATTAAGTATTAAAAGAATTATTACACCGTGTAGTATTACTTGTTTACTTCTTATTTTATTTTCAGCAACTATTTTAGATATAGCAAAAGGCATTCCAAAACCTGCTATACTTACTGTAAGAGAAAATAACGGCACTATTAAAGTATATAAACTTATTCCTTCAGGACCAATAATTCTAGTGTACATTATTTTTATTATAAAACCTAATATTTTAGTTATTAAACCACCAAAGAGTAAAATAAGTGTACTACTTAGAAATTTATTGTTTTTCATTTACTTCTCCTTTAAAAAATAAATAAATTAGTATATAATAATATATGAATTTGAAATTGAATTTAGGTGTAAAAAATGAGCGATATTGTATTTAATAGTTTATTAGAATTAAAGTTAAGAGTTAAACCAGCTTTAAATTCTAAGGTAAAAGAACTAAAATTAAAGGGTATTAATTATGTTGGTAGTGATGATATATGGGAATATTTAAGAACTTTTAAATGGAATAATGCTAGTAGTCTTAATTTAGCAACAATTGTAGATGATATTTTAAATACTGATTATAATAAGTTTAATCAGTATGTTTTAGCTAAAATGAGTAGGAAAGTTGATCTTCCTAAAATGAAGGAGGAATAAAATTTGAAAAAAGAATTAACGTATGAAGAATTTATTTCTAAAGTAAAAACTTATATAAGTAATGATGAAGAATTAGAATGTATAAAGAAAGCTTATCTTTTTGCTAGTGATGCTCATAAAGATAGAAAAAGATTAAATAATGAATCTTATGTAAGTCATCCATTAAATGTTGCAATGATTCTTACTGATTTAAATGTTGATTATATTACCTTATGTGGAGCTTTACTACACGAAACAGTTAATCATGGTGGAAAGACTATAAATGATATAGAAAGTGTTTTTGGAGAAGAAATTGCTGATATCGTTGGATGTATTTCAAAAATTAATAAATTAACATTAAATGATGATAAGGTAAGTTCAGCTATATATCTTCGAAAAGTATTAGTAGGATTATGTGAAGATGTTAGAGTATTATATATAAAGTTAGCTGATAGATTACATAATATGCGTACAATATGGGCATTAGATCCAGAAAGTCAAATAAAAAAAGCTAATGAAACTATATCAGTACTAATTCCTATCGCACATCGTTTAGGGATTAATAGTATTAAATCTGAGTTAGAAGATTTATCTTTAAAATATACTAAGCCAGATATTTATAAAGATATAGAAGATAAGTTAAATAATTCTAAGACTACTTTAGAAGAAGAATTAGAATTAATGAAACAAAGTTTATGTGAAATATTAGAAGAACAAGGCATTAAATACCATATAAAGGCTAGGGTAAAAAGTATTCATAGTATTTATGAAAAGATGGCTAAGGGAAAAAAATGGAGTGAAATATATGATATTTTAGCTCTTAGAATAATAGTTGAAAAGGTTAGTGATTGCTATCAAATAATTGGTTTAATCCATGCTAAATATCGCCCATTACCAAAGAGATTTAAAGATTATATTGCTATGCCTAAAGAAAATATGTACCAATCACTACATACTTCTGTTTTTGGTATAGATGGGTACGTTTATGAAATCCAAATTCGTACTGAAGAAATGGATGAGATAGCCGAAAAAGGTATTGCCTCTCACTGGTCTTATAAAGAACATACTAAAGGCGCAGTTCAAAATGTGTTTGAACAAAAGTTAGAACTATTTAGAAATTTAATAGAGCAACAAGTAGATAGTAATGATAATGATACTAATGAAAAAATTGAATTAGAAGCTTTAAGTAAAATGATTTATTGTTTTACACCTAAAGGGGATGTAGTTGAATTACCAGCTGGGTCTACACCAATTGATTTTGCCTATCGTATTCATTCTAAGGTTGGAGATACGACAATTGGTGCAATAGTAAATGATACAATTGCTAATTTAAATCAAGAATTATTTGATGGTGATATTGTTAATATTAAAACTAATCCTAATAGTACTCCTAATAAAGAATGGTTAAATTTTGTTAAAACTTCGCAAGCAAGAAATAAAATTAAGTCTTATTTTTCTAAAAAAGATCGTGAATTATATATAAGTAAGGGTAAAGATTTATTAGAAAAAGAAATTAGAAGACGAAAACTTAGCATTAGTGAATTATTAAGTAATGATAATATTAATAAGATATGTCGTGACCTAAAATTAGATACTATAGAAGATGTTTATTTAACTATAGGAGCTTTAAGATATACTCCATCTTATATAATAAATATAATTTATGAAGATAAGAAGTTAGTAAAAGATATTTTATTAGAAAGAGTAAGTAATCATAAAGAAGAAGATATAAACTATAAGAGTGATGTAATAGTAGCAGGTACTGGAGATATTAAAGTATCATTAGCTAAATGTTGTAAACCTATTAAAGGAGATTTAATAGTAGGATATATTACTAAAGGAGAAGGTATATCTATTCATAGAAAAGATTGTTCTAATATAATAAATTCTAATAGATTAATAGAGGTTTCTTGGAATAATAATACTAATAATTATTACTATACTGATATAGAAATTACTACTTTTAATGATAAGAATTATTTAGCAGATATTATTTCTTTAGCTACATTAAAAAGTATTATTATAGATGCTGTTACTACTAAAGAAGTAGATAATTCTACTAAATATAGATTAACTATAAAATTAAAAAATATAGATGAATTAAATAGTTTTTATACTTTGTTACATAATAAAAAATATGTTAAAAGAGTAGAAAGAGTAGGTAGTTAATGCGAGTTGTTATTCAAAGAAGTAAAAATTCTAATTGTATAGTAGATGAAAGAGTAGTATCAAGTATAGATAAAGGCTTTGTTATATTAGTAGGTTTTACTACTGATGATAATATTAATGATATTAATTATTTAGTTAAAAAGATTATAAATTTAAGAGTGTTTAATGATGATTTAGGTTTAATGAATAAGTCTATAATAGATATTAATGGTTCTATATTATCTATATCCCAATTTACTTTATATGCTGATACTAAAAAAGGTAATAGACCTAGTTTTATTAATGCTATGAAAAAAGATGCTGCTGAAAAACTTTATGAGTTATTTAATCAAGAATTAAGTAAATATGTTCCTACTTATTCTGGGGTATTTGGAGCTGATATGAAGTTAAATATTTACAATGATGGGCCAGTTACTATAATTATAGATTCTAAAGAAAGGTAGTGTTTATATGTATAATGATTCTGCAGGTGCTATGTACGAACAACAAGAAAGAAATAAAAATAATTTATTTCATCGCCGTAAAGTATTTAGAAAAAGATTATGTGTAGTTATATTTTTATTTATATTACTTATATATTTTATAATCCTTTTAGTAGATACTAATAGATATAAAAATGGTTTAAAACCTTTAATTACTATAAAAGAAGAAGTAAAAGAATATGATGATGGTACTGTTACTACTTATTATTCATTAGGTTGGGTTTTTCGTGAATATAATAGAGAAACTATTAAAGACTCAGAAATGGTACCTTTTTGGGAAAAAATTAGAATGGATGATGTTTTAAATAGATATAATGATGCTAATTTACCTGAGATAGAAACTGGATATATCATACCTGATAATGATACGAAAAGAGAAAATGTTAATGGAGTATTATTTTTCTATAATGGTGAGGAATTATTAGATACTTATAAATGTATATTATCTGAATATGATTGTGAGATTGCTTATAGTACTATATTTTCTTTTGATGAAGATCAATATGATCCAATTAAAATGGGTGTTATTGATAATAGGTATGTATTTATTAGAGAATATAAAAGTAGATATACTGAAGCTGAATCAAGTACAATTTATTTATACGATATTAAAGCTAAAAAGCTAATTGCTCAGTATGAAGATGTAAGATATAGTATGATTGTTGATAAATTAGGTTATATTGACTCAGCAAAATATATTATTAAAAAGAATGGTTTATGGGGAATAGATCAAGTAGTTAAAGGCAAAGTTACTAATTACGTTGATTATGTATATGATGAAATAACTTATGATACTGAATCTAAAAGATATATTTTTCATGATAGTAATGGTTATTTAGTATATGATGCTTTTAATAATACAAAAACAAGTTATATTAAAGAAAAAATAGAAAAAATATATGTTGTTAATAATAAAAACTATATGTTAACTAAAGTAAAAAATGAAGAAGAGTATAATAGTTATTTTTATAAAGTATATAATGATGAAGGAATAAATATTATAAGTGATAATACTATTTTATATTTAGAAATATTTGATAATTTTATGATATATATTAAAGATAAAGAAGTATATATTATAGATTTTAATGGCAATAAATTAAATACTGATAAAATACCAATATATTTTGATATAAGTAATTATGGTATAAAACCACTATATATAGAGTTATCAGGAACGACTTTAAAATTATCTACACCTAAAGAAAGTACTAAAACACATTATACTGATGAATATTACTATAATATAGAAGATTTTAGTTTAATTAGAAAAAGGGTTAATGTTAAAGAAACCTTAGATTAATTTAACAGGGGGTATTTTAAATGAATATTTTTGAAGAACTAATAAGAAAATATTCTTTTTTAGACTTAAAAATTAATTATGATTTTATTAATAATTTAAGTTTTGAAGAATTAGAAAAGTATTTTTTAAAAAAATTAAGTGAAAGTTTAAATTCTAATTTTGTAAAAACTATATGTAGTTTTATAGATAATAATTTAAGTTATTATGAAGATTATGATTCTAATATTAATGAGTTAATAAAGTTAGATGAATTATTAAAAAGTGTATCATATAAAGTATCAGATAAAGAATTAAACTTATTATTAGAAAAAAGTGAGTTACTTAATAAAATATTAAGTAGCATTACAATAGAATTTAATAATGATATAGAAGATAATAGTTTTATAAAAAGATTAGTATATTTATATCAGATATTTAATAAAGAAGAAGTTAGTAATACAGATAATTTATCCCTTTATTTTGATGATATTGGTTCTTATGAATTATTGAGTAAAAGTGAAGAAGTAGAATTATTTAAAAGAATTAAAAATAATGATTTAGAAGCAAAAAGAATTGTTATTGAAA
>CALWAK010000035.1 GCA_944373095.1 uncultured Bacilli bacterium | reverse complement strand
CATATAAAAATAACTCAGTTTTTAAACTAAGCTATTTTACGTATTTTTTTGTTTCACATCATTGACTAATATTCATTTTTTACTTCACATCATTTGCAAATATATATTAAACAAAAATCAATTTTTATCCAACTATTTAGTAATATCAATAATATTTATCCTTTTGATAATATTACACGAAAAGTAGAATAATCATCACCATTTTCAACACCAGTATTTGAAAAATAAAATAAACCAGAAATCTGATTTTCATCAAAAAAATTACCACGTAAATAATACGTACCATCTGCTCCAATAGTAATTGTATAGGAATCATTATGCCAATTTCTAGTTTCCCAAACCGCATGACCGTACCACCTTGAAAAATTAGAACTATTAACGGCTTCATAAATATCATAAACATCGTAATATATCGAAGGAGGAGCTGGATTTAAAAATGAAGACATATCATATCCACTTGTAACAAACCCCATAACATATTCATTAGAACCACCATTCATATCATAGATACCATATATATTCCCAGTGGTTGAAGCGTTGACTCCAATTGCAGTATTCCACTGATTACACGAGGAAGATGAAGATGCGGATATAGATGATCCAGCACATCCAGTTGTGAAACTGTTATTGTTATTTATCCACACTTTACAACCAGATGATACACAACTTCCTTCAACATTATATCTTCCATATTTAGAATTCGTAAGATAAGCTACTGCACCCCATTCCACATTCTTCATCATGTGGGTATCTATTTCTGACGAGGCTAAACCATATTTGAGAGTTGTTTCTACTGCACGGGATGCATTAAACATGTTTCCCACCGTTTGACTTCTTAAACTTGACAGATTTGGCTTTATTGTTATATCACTTAACGAGCCACTAGATTCAAACTTTCCCACCCATATGCCATTTAATTCAGTGGTTCCAAATGTAAATGCTGGATGAGTTAGCCAATCGCCATTTGATGAACCAGTTGATCTATCAATTTCATTATCTTCAAATTCTATTTCTATCATTTGTGCACTCATTTCTGCACCTTCAACATTAAATAACTTATATTTATATCTTGGTACCCACACATACATTTGTAATACATCTGCTATATCCACTGTTGTTCCACTTTTATATGAACCATCTTCGTTTAAATATTTTGCTTTTGATGTTGAATTAGATTGATCAATAAGGATTGCATTTGCCCATTCATGATTAGTATAGTTATACCACTCTGATGATACATCTGCTACTAGTATGTTATTTGATTCATCATATGTGATTGGTATTAAACCAGCATATAACTCAGGTGCTGTTGCACCAGTACTATCTTGATATCTTGTAGTAAATGTAACACTGCATCTTGTACCTGTTTGTGTAGCATTATATATTGTTATTCCCCAGTTATCATAATTCCAGATAGCATTAGCACCCTTATCACAAACTGTTGATACATAATAATTACCTTTTTCAGGAATTGTATCAGTTTCTTCTCCATCAACAAAGTAAGCCATATATTCTTCATCTAATGGAGTTTCAATTAACTTCTTCTTATCTATAATAGTTAAACTTATTAAAGTTATACTTATTATTAAAGAAGTAATAAATATTAAAATATATTTTTTCATGTCCTATCCTCTCTTACCCTATTATAACATATCAATCAATTTATCGCTTTAATTTTTTGTCTTAACTTATAGTTTTTAGATTCTATATTTATTTTTTGACATACAGATAATAATGCAATTACATTTAATGTAAATGACCCACCATAACTTAATAAAGGAAGTGGTACACCAGTTAAAGGAATAAGGGCTAGTACTCCTAATAAATTAACAAACAAATGTAAAAATAAAAATATAAATGTTCCATAAGCTATAATTGAATTTCTGATATTATTAGCACTAAGAGATATTCTAAGAATTCTATATAACATAAAAGCATACCCTATAATAAGGCCAATTCCTGAAATTAAGCCAAGTTCTTCAACTATTATTGGAAAAATAAAATCAGTATGAGAAGCTGGTAAATATAAATATTTTTGAGTTGAATTACCAAATCCTAATCCAAATAAACCACCATTTTTAATTGCTATAAACCCATTACATACTTGATAACCAGTATCTTCAGTATATCTAGAACAAGGATTTTGAAATTCAAATCTACGTATTTGATATTCATTAAATATTTTATCACTAAACATAACTATAAAACATAAACCTATAATACCTAATATAGCAAATGATTTATAACATTTTATTCTAACATCTTTTCTAATGGGGAGTGCTATAAATATTAATACACCTAAAAAAGCAGTAATTAATGCACTACCTAAATCTGGTTGCATTAATATTAAACCAGATATTAATAAGCAAACAAATACTGGTATTAAATACTTAATAAAGTTACTATCATTATTTTTTATTAATTTATTATAACTAACCCCCATATATAATATAATCGCACTTTTAGCAAATTCAGCTGGTTGAATACTAAAAAAGCCTAAATCATACCAACCAACTGTACCATTACTGATATGGCCTCCTACATATAAGCCTATTAAGGATGCTATTATTGCTAAGACACCAAATAAAGAAAAATATTTATATTTACTAGTTGGTATATTTAATATAATAATACTACCAATAAAACCAGCTAATAAAATAATACTTTGTTTTACAAAATAATAGTTAGATGCAACATCTTGAGTTAAAAATGTAAATATAGAAGAAGCACTATATATCATAATACATCCTAATATAGCATATATAAAAGTTAAAGATAAAAGCCATAAATCCATTTTAGATAAATACTTTTTCATTGTACCAATCCTATCTATAACAAATATATCATAATTTATCTATATATTAATATAGTTTTATTTTTTTAATGTCAAAAAGATGTCCAAATTAATAAAATATAATAGATAAAAGGAGGTTTAATTAATTATGTATTACTATGGTAATAATGCATACTATGGTGGTTATGGTAATCCTTACTGTGGATCATATGTTGGACAAACTTCTGGATATGGTCTTGGTGCTGCCATATGGATTGTTTTATTTATATTATTAGTGATAATCATTGGTTCTGGCTGGGGCTGGGGCAATAACAATCATTAAAAAAAGGTGTGAAGTGATTCACATCTTTTATCTTATAAACATTGCATCTCCAAATGAAAAGAATCTATAATTATTCATAATAGCTATTTTATAAGCATTTAATATATTTTCTCTTCCAGCAAGTGCTGATACTAACATTACTAAAGTAGATTTAGGTAAATGAAAATTAGTAATTAATCCATCTATACCTCTAAATTCATATCCAGGATATATAAATATATCAGTATTACCAGATGTAGCAATAAACTTACCATTATTTTTACTTGCAATAGTTTCTAGTGTACGACAACTAGTTGTACCTACTGCATATATTTTACGATGTTCTTCTTTAGCTAAATTTAATGTATTAGCAGTATCTTCATTCATTATATAAAATTCACTATGCATTTTATGATCTAATACATTTTCTTCCATTACTGGTCTAAAAGTACCAAGTCCTACATGTAAAGTAACATATTTAATAATTACTCCTTTATTTTCTAAAGCCTCTAATAATTCTTTAGTAAAATGTAATCCTGCAGTTGGAGCAGCAGCTGAACCTAAATTTTTAGCATATACAGTTTGATAACGATCTTTATCTTTTAATTTTTCATGAATATATGGTGGAAGTGGCATAGTACCTAATTTATCTAATATTTCCATTAAAATACCTTGATATATTAATTTAACATGTACTATTCCATCATTTAATATTTTAGTAACACTTGCTTTTAATAAACCATCACCAAAACTAATAATAGTATCTAGATGTAATCTTTTTTGTGGTTTAGATAAACATTCCCATTCATCATTACCTAAATCATTTAATAATAGTAATTCTATATGAGCATGAGTATCAATCTTCTCTCCTATTAATCTAGCTGGTATTACTTTAGTATCATTTAATACTAAAACATCCCCTTTATTTAAATAATTAATTATATTATAAAACTTATCATGATTTACTTCACCACTATTTTTATTAAGTAACATTAATTTAGAATCACTTCTATTTTCTAGTGGTGTTTGTGCTATTAAATTTTCTGGTAAATCATAATCAAAATCATTAATATTCATCAGTTAATCACCTGCTAATCATTATATCTCATTTTCATAAAAAGTCTATATTATTTTAATAAATTTATGTTAGAATGTTTAAGGTGTTGTATATGAATTTGGAAAAAATTGGTAATTTTATTAAACAATTAAGAATAGAAAATAAATTAACACAGCAACAACTAGCAGATAAAATTCCAATTACTAGAGAAGCTGTAAGTAAATGGGAACGAGGTAAAAATAAACCCGATAAATATACTTTAGAAATTCTAGCTAATTTATTTAACGTTACTACTGAAGAATTAATATTAGGTAGAAGAAACGAATCTACTAATATTGAAGAAAATAAACAATTAACCTTAACTTTATACGATGAAAATAATAAGAAACAAAAGAAGTTAAAAATATTATTTATTATTTTATTTTTAATAATTATCTTATTCTTTATCTATTATTTCTTTGTCAATTTTAACTCTATTAAGATATATACAATTAATTATTCTGATGAAAATATATTTATTGATAAAGGTATATTTGTGACTACTAGAGAGAAATTTTATTTTAACTTTTCAGATATCCAATGTCCTGAAGAAATAACAAGTTTAAAATTATATTATAAGGATAATGACGAAGAAAAAGCTATTTATGAAACTACTTCATCGATAATAATTTTATATGATTATTATGAATATGATGCTTATTTTAAATATGAAGAACTAGATACGGTTTTAAATAATTTATATATAAAAATTATTTGTGAAGAAAATGAATATAATATTAAATTAAATGTCAAAAAAGATTTTGCTAATAATAAATTATTTTTTAAAGAACAAAATAAAATTTTAGATGAAAAAGCTTTTATAAATTTTACAATAAATTATGAATTAATTAAAAAGAAATTTAAAGCAGGAAACGGAATTAACTTTTATAAACTAAATAATGATTACGTTTTTTATTTTTTTGAAGAAACAAATTTACTAACATTAGTTAGTAAAAATCTTAATGAAGAGTGGAATTATTTTATCAGTTTAAACCGTTTAGAATATAGAGAAATTAGTGAAAATAATTTAACAAATTACTTTTCTTTTGAAAATAACAACACGCAATGTTTAATTTCAAATTGTAACATAAAAATTGATAAAATTAATTACTTTTTTAGCACATTAGATGATGTTTTAAATAGTTAAAATTATAATGGGAGAAAATTGTTCCTTTATTTTTTTATAATTACATGCTAAGCTGAAGTCATAGAAAGGAGTTTACAACATGAAAAAGGTAATCATGTTGGTACTTACATTAAGTTTATTATTTACTTATAAAGTATCAGCAGATGAAAATTTTTATGATAATGATAAAGGGGTTACTTTTAACCAAGAAGAAATTGAATTTTTAGAATACTTCTTCTGGCCAGGTGTTCAAGATACGATGACCCAAGAAGATTATGATAAATTTATTGAGTCAAATATAATGAATGCTCCACGTATTGGCCAAGAAATATACGAAACACCAGATACACGAACAACATATATTGAAGATAATGCTAGAAAATTTCAACTTTCTTATGCTTGTGATAATGGATGTCTAATTTCAGTTACATTAACATGGAAAGGTCAACCAACAATTCGTAGTTACGATGTGATGGGTGCTTATCTTCATAATACCGAATTAATGAATGTTCCTTCAACAGTTATTCAAACAACTGCAGGGGGAACTAGCTATACTAATTTACGTAACTTTAGTAACGGCTTTGGTATATCAATGTTATTACCACAATATGGTGCTAACATTATAGCAAATCAATTATTCAGAGTTAAAGAACAAGGTACTGTCTATGCTAGTTATCAACATGCAATGAGTAATATTTCACTTGCTAATAGTCAAAACTACACCCTATCAAGAGTAGGATATGGTAATGTTTTCGAATTTGCTGGAGTAGCAGCAAATACATACGACCGAATGAACGGATTGAATATTTCATTCTAAGAATTAACAAATGAGTAGTAAAATAAAAGAAACCCCAAATAAAAAATAATACTTTTCGCGTAAGTATTATTTTTTTATATCATTTTATATCTTTTCGTAGATAAAACATTCTCCATCATCATATATTAATTTATAATCAACACATTCATCTAAATAATAATGTAATGTATGATACTTAGTAGTAATCATATAATCAAAATTATATTTATCTATTATTTCTCTAGGATTAGTATATATATCAGATAAATTAACTGAATCAGGTAATAAATCTTTACTAAATACATCTCCTAATCCATAAGAATATATTTTAATATCTGAATTATATTCATTTAATTTATATAATAAGTATCCTCCTTGTGAATAATCATTAAATAATCTTTTTGGTTGTACCTCTATTAGCTTTTTAACAGCATCATCTGTATAAAAACCATCATTATCTATTAAACCTACTTCTTTTATATTACTTATTTGTTTATATCCTACTAATACAGTAATACTAACTAATACTATACCAAACATACATGTTAGAGGTTTTATATATTTAATAAATGGTTTACTAAGTACTTTATACATATCTTTATCTATAACAAAGTATTTACCTAGTGTCCAAGTAGAATATATACCATACATACCTATAAATCTTTGAGATTTTAAACACATATAAAACATTAATAATTGAAATGCTATTTCATGTAATTTCATTTTATTATTTTGCATTATTAAATTAAATAAAGGTATAGCAATCATTAAGAATATATATAAACCTAATAAGTTATGAAATGAAGGACTATTCCATTCTACTATATAACTAGTCATAGAAGAATCTGTCATATTTTGAAATGGATATAATAACATATTATAACCAAATGGATTTATACATGTACATATTATTACTAATATTAATATTATGAATAAATCTTTTAATTGTTTTTTATCTAATGTAAATGTAGTCCATCTACTACTTTTAATAGGAATTAATTTTAAAAAGTAATGACATAGTAATACTCCTATTAAATAGATATATATTAGTGAACTAGATCCTCCATGTAAATTAACCCATAATATTTGTAATATAGGTAGAGTCCATATAAGTTTTTTAGCCCACTTTTTATCATCTAAATAACTAAATAATACATATACTAAGTAAGCATAGAATACTAAACTTAATATATATGGTCTAGGACCAGTTACTTTAAAGAATATACACATAATAAGAAAATATACTAGTTTTATATCAAATACTCTTTTAAACTTTAATTTTAACATTTTAGCCATTAATATATATAAACATGTAAATATTAATAACATAGTAATTAAACAACCTACTAAACCTAATTTATACATAATAAGTTCAGTTAACCATTCATGTGCTACCCAAGGTTTACCACTAGCCCAAGAAAACAATTCTACATCAGGTATAACTTTATTTTTAGATATCCAATTGCCTACTACTGTATGCCAGAAAAAATCATTATCATTTATAGGATTTAAACAAAATAATAACCCTATTACTATACAAAATATAATACTCATACTATCTTACACTATCCTCTGTTTCTTTTATAATATATACTGGTCTTTTCTTAGTTTCTAAATAAGTTTTAGCTAAATATTCTCCAATAATACCACTACAGAATAAATTAATACCACCAACAAAGAATATTATACAAACTAGACTTGGCCATCCTGCTACTGGGTCAGACCAAATTAAAGTTCTCACTATTATTACAATAATCATTATAAATGCTATTAAACAAAATATTAGTCCTATTAAAGATGCAAATATTAAAGGCGCGGTAGAAAATCCTACTATACCATCAACAGCATATTTAAATAATTTCCAAAAGTTCCATTTAGTAGTTCCTGCTACTCTTTCTTGATTTTCAAATTCTATCCATTTAGTATCAAAGCCTACAAAGGAAAATATACCCTTTGAATAACGATTATATTCATCCATACTTATTATGGCATCAACCATTTGTCTGGTCATTAAACGATAATCTCTTGCACCTGCTACCATTTCAGTTTTAGACATACTACCAATTATTTTATAAAACATTTTAGTAAATAATTTTCTTAAAAAAGAATACCCATTTCTAGATGTTGATTTAGTAGCAACACAATCATACTTTTCTTCTACTATTCCCTTATACATCTGTTCAAGTAATTCTGGTGGATCTTGTAAATCAACATCCATAGTTGTAATAAAATCTCCTTTAGCATTTTTAAATCCTGCTAACATAGCAGCTTCTTTCCCAAAATTACGGGAAAAAGAAATATATCTTATTACTTTATCTTTTTTAGCTAATCTACGCATAATATTTAATGAATTATCCCTAGATCCATCATTAACAAATATTATTTCAAAATCAACATAATCCATTTTTTTCATTTGTTCTTTCATAGCATTATAATATACAGGTATTGTTTCTTCTTCGTTATAACAAGGTACAACAATAGATAATAATTTTTTCATATACTCACTTCTTTCTTACCTAGATTATACTATATTTAATTATTAAAAAAAAGTAGCATATAGCTACTAATCTTCAGGATTCTTATTTTCTAATTTAACTAATACTTCACGAGGTTTAGAACCATTTTGTGGTCCTACTATACCTCTTTCTTCTAATAAATCTACTACTCTAGCTGCTCTATTATAACCTAATCTAAATCTTCTTTGAAGAAGAGAAGCTGATACTTTACCAGTAGATATAGCAAATTCTACTATTTGATCATACAAAGGATCTTCATACTCTTCATTATCATCTGATACAGGATTATGATCTTCAACAGGTGCTTCTGTAATTGAATTATCATAAGTTGCCTTTTGTTCATTACAAACATATTCAATTAATCTTCTAATTTCATCATCAGAGATAAAACATCCTTGAATACGTATTGGAGCATTTTCACCCATAGGTAGATATAACATATCACCTTTACCAAGCAATTTTTCAGCACCACTACAATCTAAAATAGTACGAGAATCTATTTGACTTGATACAGCAAAAGATATTCTTGATGGAATATTAGCTTTAACAACACCCGTAATAACATCTGTAGATGGTCTTTGAGTTGCTACTATTAGATGTATTCCTGCTGCTCTTGCCATTTGCGTTATACGCATAATTGAATCTTCTACTTCTTTTGATGCAACCATCATTAAATCTGCAAGCTCATCAATTATTACAACGATATATGTCATATGTTTTAAAGAATTACCAGCTAAATTTTCTTTATCTACTAACTCATTATATCCTGCAATATTTTTAACTCCTTTTTCTTCAAATATATCATATCTATGTTCCATTTCCTGAACAATTCTTTGTAAGGCTAGTGAAGCTTTTTTAGGATTAGTTACAACTGGACATAATAAATGTGGTACACCATTATAATTAGATAATTCTACCTTTTTAGGATCAACCATTAAAAGTTTTACTTCATCTGGTCTATAACGCATTAAAATACTTGCTATAAAAGAATTTATACATACTGATTTACCACTACCAGTAGAACCAGCAACAAGTAAGTGAGGCATCTTTGTAACATCAGCAGTTTGAACTCGACCCATTATATCTTTACCAAGAGATACTAATATCTTAGCATTAGCTTGATTACTAGGAATATTTCCAAGTACTTCTCTTATTTTAACCGCAGATATTACAGGATTAGGCACTTCAATACCTACTGTACTTTTACCTGGTATTGGTGCTTCTATTTTAATAGATTTAGCAGCCATAGCAAGTGCTATTTCTTTATCTAAGGATACTATTCTACTTAACTTAGTACCAGCTGGTATATGAACTTCATATTGAGTTACAGCAGGTCCTACATGAATTTCTACTACTTTACCATTTATACCAAATTCAGATAACACTCGTTCTAAAATATTTTTATTACTTTTAATAAACTCAGTAGAATTAGTTTTACCATCTTTCTTAGGTAAATCTAAAATATCTATTTTAGGTAATTTATAATCTACACTAGGTACTACAACAAACTTTTCTTCTGTAAGTCCATTACTTGGTATCTCTCCAGTAGTTATAGGAATCTCTTTAACTTCGTGAGGTACTTCTTTTGTATTTAAATTCTTTAATTCTTCTACACTAGATATTATAACTTTATTGTCATCATCAGTATTATCTACTTCAGATACTTCAGTTTCATCTTCTTCATCTTCATCATCTTCAGTATGTGAAGAAATAAACTCCTTAACATTAGCATATACATCACTTATATTAATATCAAATTGTAATACTAAACCAAATATTGTAGATATAGCAACTACTATCATTGTTCCTACTAAACTAAATAACTGAACTAAAACACCTGATATAATAGCCCCAATAAAACCTCCGCCAATGCTAATTGATGATTGACCACTAGATAATATTGGGCCAACACCACTTATTGTAGATATTCTTTCCATATAATTATCTTTAGTAGCATTAAGTACTGATGCAAAAGTAATATTCGTTTTAATAAATGTATAATGTGATAAAACTAATATAACTGCAAATAAAATGTAAAATCCTACTAACTTAGCTGAAAAAAACTTAGGTAATTTTCTATTAATTAACATCATTAAACCTAAAAATACTAATAAACCTAATATTAAAGGCCACCACTCACCTACTAAAAACATTGCAAATTTTTTAATAAAGGCTCCAACTATACCAAAACCAAAACCAATAATACCTATTAATACTAATATTAAGCCAGTAAACTCTACACTATAACCATTAGTCTTTTCTTCATCTTGCTTTTTCTTTTTCTTCTTAGCCATACTATCACCACTCTAATTATATAATAAATTAATTATTTTTGCATTAGATAAATTAAAAACAATAAAAAATAATATGTGTATCTATAAAACTTGAGAAAACTAATATTTATTGTTATAATACAGTTTCAAAAAAGGAAAATAATAGTCATGGAATTAGAAAATAGTGATCAAGTTAAAAGTTACTTAAAAAAAGAATCAAAACGATTAGGAATATCAATAAATAGTACATACAATACTTTTTTCGCAAAATATCTATTAGAAAGAATAACAAATATTAAATATGGAGAATTTGTCATTAAAGGAAGTTTTGCTCAACTAGTACATTCTCAAAAATTTAATAGACCAATTACTGATATAGATTTATCAAGTCCCCAAGGTTATTGAACTGAACCCCAAAAGTTGGACAGTTTATAAATAGTTTCTAATTATAGGATTGTAACCTGTAATTTACAGGAG
>CALWAK010000034.1 GCA_944373095.1 uncultured Bacilli bacterium | reverse complement strand
TTTACTACCACCACATTTTATTCCTTACATATATATTAACATAAAAAACGCATAATTTTCTCATGCGTTTATCCTGATTAACAATTAATATTTCTTGAAAATATATTATTAATATGATATAGTTTTTAGAGAAACGAGAGTGTTTAGCATGGAAACTATATTATTAATTGTATCAATATTACTAATCGTAATTGTCTTATTACAAAGTAATAAGGCAAGTGATGCTGGTCAAATTATTTCTGGTGGTAATGAAGCGTTATTTACTCATCAAAAAGAGAGAGGATTGGAGCTTTTTATTAGCAGATTAACATTAATTTTAGGAGTTTTATTTTTTGTTATATCTTTTATAATTTTTTTACAAAAATAGGTCGTATGGCTTATTTTTGTTTTGGAGGAATTATGTTGGATAAAAAGGGATTTACAATTATTGAATTATTAGCAGTATTAGTTATTATGGCTTCTGCTAGTATAGTTATTGTATTAAATATGCAAGGAATTGAGTCTGGGGTAAATAAGGATTTAAAAGCTACAAGTGTAAAAGAGATAGAAGAAGCAGCCTGTAGTTTTGTTGATAAAATCAACTTTGATTTGGATGGAAATGGAAAAGATCGTGATTATTGTGTAGAAACTAATAATTGTAACATTTATTTGTCTACATTAATAAGTCAGGGATATATTGATGAGGATTCAAAATTTGATGATGAGGGTCATTACTATAAAGATTATGAAGATGTTATATATGTAGAAGTAAGATGGATAACTGATGAAAATTATAAAGTAAAAACATGTACTTGTAAACTTAATGGGGATGATTGTCTATAAAAAGTAAAATAATAAGTTGTTTTACTTTTTTTTAGTTATTTATGTTAAAATGATGTTGAAAGGGTTGATTTTTATTAAAGATAGAGTTATTGATATACTAAATAATTTACATGAGGCTAAAACTTTAATTGAAATAAATGATTTACTTGGTTTAAAAAATGCTGATGAATTAAGAGATTTGCAAAAAACATTAAAAGAATTAGAAGAAGAATATTTAATTTATGTAACAAAAAAAGAAAAATATATATTATTAAAAAATTGCCCAAATCTAAAAATTGGAAAAATTACTGTTAACAAAAAAGGGTTTGGATTTTTAATTTTACCTAACGAGGATGATTTATACATAGATGAAAATAATTTAAATAACGCAGTAGATGAAGATATTGTTTTGTGTGAAATTATACAAAAAGGCTTAAAATTTGAAGGAAAAGTTCTAAAAGTTATTAAAAGAGAATTTAAAAATTTGGTAGGAGAAATATACTTTAAGAAAAAAGATGCATATTTAAAACTTGATGATAAAAAAAAGGATATAGTGATTAAACTAGATAAAAATTCAACGCATAATTGTGTAGAAGGTCATAAAGTATTAGTTGAAATAGAAAAGGAATTAAAAAATAAATATTATTTGGCAAAAGTTTTAAAAATTATTGGCCATAAAGATGACCCTGGTATTGATATATTAAGTATTGCTTATAAATATGGAATACATGAAGAATTTTCAGATGAAGTTTTAGAAGAGTTAAAAAATATTCCAAATTGTGTAAGTCAATCAGAGTTAATTGGAAGAAAAGATTTAACTAATTTAATTACATTTACAATAGATGGTGAAGATACAAAAGATATAGATGATGCAATTAGTTTAGAAATTAATAATGGTAATTATGTTTTGGGAGTTCATATAGCAGATGTTTCAAATTATGTATCTGAGAATACAGCTTTAGGTGATGAAGCGTTTTTAAGAGGAACTTCTTCTTATTTAGCTAATACTGTAATTCCAATGCTACCTCATCAATTATCAAATGGAATTTGTTCTTTAAACGAAAATGAACTTAGATTAACTATGACTTGTATTATGGAATTTGATTTTAACGGAAAAATGTTAGATTATGATATTTTTCCAAGTTATATAAAAAGTAGAAAAAAAATGACTTATAAAAAAGTTAATGATATATTGATGAGAAACAATGTTGCACCAGATTATATAGAATTTAAAGATATATTATTAAAGATGAATGACTTAGCACATATTTTAAGAAAATTTAAAGAAAAAAGAGGATATATAGATTTTGACTTAGATGAAGTAAAAATAATTCAAGATGAATTTGGAAAAGTTGTAGATATTCAAAAAAGGGTAAGAGAAGATGGTGAGAAATTAATAGAGGATTTTATGATTGCTGCTAATGAATGTGTAGCAACTCATATTTATAATATGGATTTGCCTTTTATTTATCGAGTTCATGAAAATCCTAAACCTGAAAAAATTGAAGAATTTTTAACTATGGTGAAATTATTGGGGTATAAAATTAGAACTAATATCAAAAATATAACACCTCATACCATGCAAAATATTTTATCAGAATTATCTGGGGTTAAAGAGTTTAAAACTTTATCATCTCTACTTTTAAGAAGTATGCGAAAAGCCGTGTATAGCAAAGAAAATTTAGGTCATTTTGGAATTGCTTCTAGTGCTTACACTCATTTTACTTCTCCTATCAGAAGATTTCCAGATTTACAAGTACATAGATTATTAAAAAAATATTTGGTTGAAAAAGATTATTCAATGACTACAATAGATTATCTTAATACTTTGCTAATTCAAGTTGCTGAACACTCTTCTGAAAGAGAACTAGCTGCTCAAAATGCAGAAAGAGATGTTGATGATATGAAAATGGCTGAATATATGGAGAATCATATAGGTGAGGAATTTGTTGGAAAAATTAGTTCTGCTACTAATTTTGGATTTTTTGTTGAATTAGATAATTTAATAGAGGGATTAGTTCATATAAGTACTTTAAAAGGTGATTATTATAATTACATACCCGAATTACTTAGTATTGTAGGCAAAAGTACAAAAAAAACCTATAGAATTGGTGATATAGTAAAAGTAAAATGCGTTGCAGCATCTAAATATAATGCTACTATCGATTTTGAATTGGTGACGGAAAATGGAAATAGTAAATAGAAAAGCAAAATTTGAATATTTTATTGAAGAAAAATATGAAGCTGGAATTGAATTAAAAGGAACAGAAATAAAATCATTAAGAAAAAATTCATGTGATTTAGCAGATTCTTTTGTAATTATAAAAAATTCTGAAGCCTATTTATTAAATACTTATATTGCCCAATATAATGAGGGAAATATTTTTAACCATGAAGTTAGAAGAACAAGAAAATTATTATTACATAAGGCAGAAATAAAAAAATTAAATTCACTTGTAACTAGATCAGGTTATACATTAATACCCCTTAAAATATATTTAAAAAATGGTATTGCTAAAGTAGAAATAGGCGTTTGTAAAGGTAAAAAATTATATGATAAAAGAGAAACAATAAAAAATAGAGATTTAGAAAGAGAAGCAAGAAGGAATAAAATGCTACTATAACAATAGTGGCATTTTTGATTTATTGATATACTTTGTTAAGTATGATATATTATTTTATAAGAGGGTAAGAAAATGAAAAAGTTGAAAAGTAAAAAAAGTATAATAATTATTTTATTAATTTCTTTAATAATTATTTTCGGTTTGATTTGGATATTTATTCCCAAAGATACTAAAGAAAAAATCATAGAGAATATTAATACAACTGAAAAAGAAAATGAGGAATCAAAAAAATTGACTATAATTGATGAAAATTCAAAATCTAGAAGTTATGCGGTAATGATAAATAATCATCCGTCTGCTAGAGCTCATCATGCAGGGTTACAAGACGCATATATTATTTATGAATTTATAGTTGAAGGTGGACTTACTAGATATCTTGCTTTATTTAAAGATCAAGATACTGAAAAAATTGGAAGTGTTAGATCAAGTAGGCACTATTTCTTGGATTATGTTCTAGAAAATGATGCAATTTATGTTCATTGGGGGTATTCACCTCAAGCTCAACAAGATATAAAAAGTTTAAATATAGATAATATTGATGGTCTAGTATACGAGGGAAAATATTTTTATCGTGATAAAAGCTTAGGTGTATCTCTTGAACATACAGGCTTTACTACAATGGACTATTTAAAAGAAGCAACAAAAAAATTGAATTATAGGGATACAACTGATAATGAAACGTTGCTTAATTATAGTGTAGAACCTGTAGATTTAAGCACTATTGATGAAAGTATTGAGGCAACAAATGTTGTTATAAAATATTCTTCTTCAGTGGAAAATAGCTATGTTTATGATAGTGAATTAAAAGTTTATAAAAGATATGTTAATGACAAAGCACACATCGATGATATTACAAAAGAACAATATACATTTAAGAATATTATTACATACCAAGTAGAAAATGATACTATTACTGGAGATGATAAAGGAAGACAGGAATTTTATAATATTGGGTCAGGGACTGGATATTATATCACTAATGGATATGCTGTAAAGATTAAATGGATTAAAGATAGTAGAAATTCTCAAACCATATATACTTATTTAAATGGTGAAGAAATAGATGTAAATGATGGAAATACTTTTATTCAAATTCAACCTAAAAATCAAAAACTTGAAATAACTGGTGAAGAGTAGAATATTATTAATAGGAGAGAAATATGGAAATTTTAGCAAGCTTAATAGGTAGATTTTATGTGTTTTTTATTGCAATTACAATCTTTTTGTTATTAGCACTTATCGGATACTTTATTGATCAAAAATATCCTGATGAAGAAAAGAAAAAAAATATTGAATCAAAAGATTTAGAAGCTCATCTTGCAAATGCAAAGGGAAAAACACTAAATTCAATAATGAGTAGTGAAAATCAAAATGACATAAATTCTATTGAAGTTTTAGATATCAATAATAAATAATTAGGGCAAGTCTAGTTGCCCTTTTTTACATTTCTAAAAATGAGTAGAAATGTTACTAATTATTTGTTATAATATTTAAGGTAGAAAGAGAGATGTTATTATGACATTACAAACAATTTGGAGTCTAATTACTAAGGTAATAGATATTTCATTAGTTTGGATGATGTTTTATTATATATTAAAAAATATAAGAAATAATATAAAAATGGTCTTAATAGTTAAAGGTGTCATACTTATTTTAGCAATAAAGATTATTAGTAATATATTAAATTTATATACTATTGGATTATTGCTTGAATATGTTGTTGAATGGGGACCACTTGCTATAATTGTTGTATTTCAGCCTGAAATTAGAAGTGTTCTTGAATCTATTGGGCGTACACAACTATTAGGTCGTCATAAAGTTTTAACTGTAGATGAAAGAGAAAAAGTTGTTTATGAAATTATGGATGCTGTTGAATACTTAAAAAAGAATCGCATTGGTGCTTTAATAGTGATTGAAAGAGATATGTCGTTGCAAGAATATATTTCACCTGCTACTAAGGTCTATGCTGATTTAACAAGCCCTTTATTAGGAACTATATTTTTCCCTAACAGTCCTTTGCATGATGGTGGTGTTATAATTGAAGGTGATAGAATTACTTGTGCTGGTGCAGTATTTAAAACAAGTATGAATCCTTCTATTTCAAAAAGATTAGGAACAAGACATCGTGCAGCATTAGGAATTGCAGAGGAAACAGATGCTATTGCGTTAGTAGTTTCTGAAGAAACAGGAAGATTATCAATTGCTGTAGATGGTGAATTAAAGTACAACTTATCGTTAGATGAGTTTAGAATGATTTTAGTTGAAGAATTAAAACCTAAAACTGAATTATTTTACAATGCAGATGAATCCTTAGAGGGAGATGGTGAAGATAATGAATAAGATTTTTAAATTTATCTTGGCTATATTAAAGTGGATATATAAATTATTAGATAAGTTTATTGTAACGCCAATTAGTAAAATAATTTATTCGATATATAAGAAATTTGAAAAAAATGGTGGAAAAATAGAGAAAATTTTAAATAGGCCTAATATGTTGTTATATTTATCGTTAATATTTTCTATAGTTGTATTTTTATTAATAGACTCTAAAGTTATTACACTAGTTGAAACTGAAGCCGAGATAATAACAAATCAACCAATTAAAGTAGAATATAATAGCGAAGCTTATGTAATTGAGGATTTGCCAGAAACGGTTGATATTACTTTAATTGGTAGAAAAAGTGACTTATATTTAGCTAAACAATTAGGCGGTAATGAAGTAGTTTTAGATTTAACGGATTATCCGGCGAGAGATGAGCCTTATAAAGTTAAACTAACTTATAATCAAACTATTGATTCTTTAGATTACAAATTAGATCCTACTTATGTTTATGTTACTATTAAAAAGAAAATATCACGTTTAAAATCAATTACGTATGATGTTATTAATCAAGATAAGCTGAATGAAATAGCACCTGAATTAAGTGTTGCAAATGTTGAATTAAATAAAAATGAGGTTGTTGTAAAGGGAAGCCAAGATACATTAAATAAAATTGCTTCTGTAAAAGCCCTTATTGATTTAAACAATGAAAAATTTACTGCTAAAGGCACTTATAATTTAGATTCTGTTCCTGTGGTTGCTTATGATGAAACTGGAAATATTTTAAGCAATGTTGAAATAGTTCCTAACAATATTAGTGCTACTATTGAATTTACTTCATATAGTAAAGAGGTTCCCGTAGAAGTATTAACTGTTGGAACACCTGTTTCTGGAAAGGCAATAAGTTCTATTAGTATAAATGGGAAAAGTGAATTTAAAGTAACTATATATGGTGAGCAAGAAGCATTAGAGTCTATAAATAGTGTACCAGTTACAATTGATGTAAGTGATTGTGGTGCTAATGGTTATAAAGAATATCATGCGCCATTGCAAAAACCTAGTGGAGTAAGATATATGCCAAATACAAGCGTTGATATTTATGTATCGTTTGGTGAAGCAAAACAAAAAACTATTGAAAATGTAAGAATAAGTGTTATACAACCAAATAAAGAAGGTTTAGTTGCAAATGCCACTTCAACAGCTTCTGTTAATGTTCAAGTAATAGGAGTTCAATCTGTAATTGATTCTATAGATGAAAATTCAATATATGCATATATAGATTTAAGTGACTACACGGTTGGAAATTATTCCGTTCCCGTAATGGTTAACGGAAGTAATCAAATGGCAACTTATATTGTTTCTTCAACCGTGGACATATCGATTGTCAATACAAAATAAAATACTAGAGATAGAATCTAGTATTTTTTTTACATATGATCGTAATGAATATCCATAAATAATAATCCAATATTAATTAATCCGCATATTCCAACAATTATATATATCACATTTTGCAACATTTCACTAAATTTGAATAAAGTATAAACTAGATTAAAGTTAAATAATCCTATTAATCCCCAGTTTAATGCACCTATTATTGTGAATACTAGGCAAATTTTTTGAAATATTTTCATAAATACCTCGCTCTCTAATTATATTATTTACAAAAAAATGAATAATATTCATCTATAAAAATATAATTACATTAGAAAAGGAGTTAATTAATGAAAAAAGTATTTGTATTAATATTAGGAATCTTATTATTATGTGGATGTGGTAAAAAAACTGATGAAAAGCTATTTCAAGAATTTAAATCTACTGTAAATGGAAGCAAATCGTATTTATTAAATGGAAGCTTAGAAATATATAATGATCAAGATACTTTTACTTATGCTATTTCTGTTGGCTATAAGAAAAAAGATATGTATAAAGTATCATTAACTAACCAAGTAAATTCTCATGAGCAAATAATATTAAAAAATGAGGATGGTGTTTATGTAATAACACCAAGTTTAAATAAAAGTTTTAAGTTTCAAAGTAGTTGGCCAAATAATAGCTCTCAATCATATATTCTTGAATCTATATTAAGTGATTTAGAAAATACAGAAAATAAAGAATTCAATGAAAATGATGAAAATTATATTTTAAAAAGTAATGTAAGCTATCCAAATAATAAATCGTTAACTTATCAAAAATTATATTTTGATAAAAATTATGAATTAAAGAAAAATGAAGTATATGATAGTAATGATAATTTAAAAATAAGAGTAACAATAAATTCTATAGATTATAAAGCAAATTTAGATGATGACTATTTTACATTAGATAACTCAATTGATGAAAATTGTTGTGGTGTTAACGATAGCGAAACAGGTGAATTTAATGATATATTATATCCTTTATATATTCCTAATGATACTTATTTAACTACAAAAGAAACAATCAGTACTGAAAACGGTAATAGAGCTATATTAACTTTTAGTGGTTCAAAAGATTTTGTTTTAGTTGAAGAAAATAGTGTTGCTAATTCAGAATTTGAAGTAATTCCAATTTATGGTGATCCTTTAATGTTAAATGGTAGTATTGGGGCCTTGAGTGGAAATTCTATTTATTGGACAAATAACAATGTAGATTATTATTTGGCAGGCGCTGATCTTACACAAGAGGAACTATTAAGTGTTGCTAATTCAATAACAAATACAATTGTTACCGGTAAATAACGCTTTACATTTTTAAATAAAATAGTTTATAATTGTTTTAGGTGATAATATGCAAATGAATAATGATGAGATGATTACAATAAAACAATTTATTATAACTTTTATAATTGTAGTTATTATAGTTTTAGGCATTTATTTTTTTACAAAAACTTTTGTGACCAAAGAGGAAAGCAATGCTGATAATGATGTAGTTGATCAATCTTATATTAACCCAGAGATAGCGATAGTAGGTACTATGTTGAATAAAGGGACTGAAAAATATTATGTAATAATATATGATGCTACATCCGATGATGCTGCAAGTTATGCTAAATTATTAAGTCAATATGTAGATAGTGAAGATTACGTAACAACTTATAGAGTAGATTTATCAAATCCTATGAATAGTAAATATGTAGCAAATGGAAGTGATATTAATCTTAAAGCAGATGATATAAATGATTTACGCTTTGGTGATATAACTGTATTGAAAATTGAAAATGGTAAAATTAAAAATGCTTATGATACAATTGATGGTATTGAAAAAGAATGGAAACTAAGCTAATTTATTTAGCTTTTTTTTATTGCTTTAATTTATATGAAAATTATGCTATTATTAGAATAGAGGATATATGAAAAAGAAAAAAAATGTTTTTAATATTTATGAAATAATAATTATAGTAATTGTTACTAGTTTAGTTTGTGCTATAACAACTGGGTTGATATTTTCGAGTAATTTAAGTACAAAAACTGGAATATCTTACTTAAATTTAGTAAAAGATGAGTATTTAAAAGAATTTCTTGATGTTTATTCTGGAATATTATCTGGTTATTACGAAGATGTAGATCCTAAAGTTGCTATTGAAAGCGCTATAAATGGTATGACAGATTACTTAGGGGATAAATATACAACTTATTTAACAGAAAGTGAAGCTGAGGCTTTAAATGAGTCTCTTAAAGGCACTTATGAAGGTTATGGAATTTCTTTAAAAAATGATGGTAATTCAATTATATATAAAGTTTATGATAATACCCCAGCTAGTGAAGCTGGTTTAAAAGAAAATGATCTTATTGTTAAAATAAATGATGTATTGGTAGCCGATTTAGAAAATAGTGAAGTCGTTGAATTAATAAAGAATAGTAAAAACTTAAATATAGAAGTAATTAGAGATAACATAACATTAAATTTTAATTTAATACCAAAAACAATAATATTACCCCAAGTTAGCTATAAAATAATAGAATCTAACAATCATAAAATAGGCTATCTATATATAGAGACTTTTTCTGCTACGATTGCAATGCAAGTAGAAAACGCCTTAAAACATTTAGAAAGTGATAATATAGACTCTTTAATTTTAGATGTTAGAAATAATGGCGGCGGCTATTTAACACAAGCAAGTAAAATAATAAATATGTTTGTTGAAAAAGGTAAAACAATATATTCCTTAGAAAGTAAAGATTCCAAAGAAACTTATTATGACGAGACTGATAGAAAAACTGAATATCCAATATTAATTTTGCAAAATGGTGCATCTGCTAGTGCTTCAGAGATATTAATAGCGTCATTAGTAGATTCTTATGGCGCTAAAACTTTAGGAACTACTACATATGGAAAAGGAAAGGTTCAACAAAAATTAGATTTAGAGGATGGTTCAGCATTAAAGTTTACTACCTCTAAATGGTTGAGACCTAATGGTGAATGTATTGATGGAATAGGTATATCACCAGATTATTTTGTTGAATTAGAATATATTAAAGATGAAAATGATGAGGTTATATCAATAATAGATAGACAAATAGAGGCAGCAATAAATATATTAAGTAATTAAAAAGACCTTTAAAAAGCGATTTAAAAAATTTATTTTACATAAATTTTTTAAATTAATTTTAATGGTTTTTTTATTTTATATTTAAGTTTTAAATTTAATAAAAAAAATGTATAATATTAATAGAAAAGAAGGATTACGACTATATGAACAAAATTAAAATTGGAGATAGGTTAAAAATTCATTGTTATAAACACAATGGAAAAATTCATAGAACTTGGGGAGAAGCTGTAGTTTTAGAATCTAGTAAAGACTATTTAATTTGTGCAAATAACAAAACTACTGTTACCGAAAGTGATGGTAGAAGTTATAAAACTAAAGAACCGGCAATCTTGTTTTTTTATAAAAAGCAATGGTTTAACGTTATAGGACAATTAAAACCCCATGGATTATACTATTATTGTAATTTAGCAAGTCCATATGTAATTGATGGTAAAATCATAAAATATATTGATTATGATTTAGATTTACGAGTTTTCCCTGATGGTGGATATAGAATATTGGATAAAAATGAGTACAATTACCATAAAAGAACAATGAATTATTCAAATGATATTGATTTAATTTTAAAAAATGAATTAAAGCATTTAATAGAATTAAAAAATAAAAATAATAATCCTTTTAATAAAAATTCTATTGAAAAATATTATAGTTTATATAAGTCTTTAATTCACAAGTAGATATATTTTGTTTAAAAACAAGGAAAAATAGTACAATAAAATGTAATAATTATAAAAAATTAAAAAAAATTAAAAAAAATTTAAAAAAATGCAAATTTTGCTTGCATTTTTATTTTTTGTGTTATATACTGAAAAAGAACTGCGAAACAAAGCAATTCAAAGCAAAACTAACTAGTAAAAATTATTAAAAAAGTTTAAATTTGTTATTGACAAATCAAAAACTATTTGATATATTATTTACTGCAACTGGTTGAGCTGCAAATGATCTTTGAAAACTAAGTAAAAAAGTCAATTTGAGTAGCTTGGGACAAACTAATTTTTATTGAGAGTTTGATCCTGGCTCAGGATGAACGCTGGCGGCATGCCTAAGACATGCAAGTCGTACGCGAAGGCCCAATGATAATTAATGATAATATGCGAGCTTGCTCAATTATTTGATTTTATTTGATTTGGATTTTCCTTCAAGTGGCAAACGGGTGAGTAACACGTGGGTTACCTGCCTTTTAGTTGGGGATAACGATTGGAAACGATCGATAATACCGAATGTGCTCTATGGAGTAAAGAAGCCCTTAAAGCTTCGCTAAAAGATGGGCCTGCGGCGTATTAGCTGGTTGGTAAGGTAATGGCTTACCAAGGCAACGATACGTAGCCGAACTGAGAGGTTAATCGGCCACACTGGGACTGAGACACGGCCCAGACTCCTACGGGAGACAGCAGTTAGGAATATTCGTCAATGGGGGAAACCCTGAACGAGCAATGCCGCGTGAGTGATGAAGGCCCTATGGGTTGTAAAACTCTGTTGTTGAGAAAGAATTGTAAGATTAGGAAATGAGTCTTACTTGACGGTACTCTTCAAGAAAGCCACGGCTAACTACGTGCCAGCAGCCGCGGTAATACGTAGGTGGCGAGCGTTATCCGGATTTATTGG
>CALWAK010000033.1 GCA_944373095.1 uncultured Bacilli bacterium | reverse complement strand
TAAAATATTAGTATTTTTAACTAAATTTTGTTCTAAATTTTTATCATAATCGATAAATATTGGTAAAAATCTATTTAATGAAGCTCCATCTAAACTACTTCTACCACAATATATTTGATCAGAACCAGTTCCATAAGTATTAGCGGCGGCTGCTAAATAAAAATCTGGATTACTTTCATATAAGACACCATTGGGAAAAGTTAAATATTGATGAAATCCAGTACCTAAAGCTGCATTAATTGCAAGTAACGCTGAAGGATGCGAGTTATCCATTTCGTCAATCATAATTAAGCCACCTTTAGTAAACGCTTTAAAAAACTGAGTTTGTTGAAATTTACCATTAGCATCGACAAAACCCATAACTTTATGCTCTTCAGTTACATCGTTAACATAATAAAAATTTAATTTTAAGGCTTTAGCTGCTTGCTCTAAGATAACATTTTTACCGCTACCTGCTGGTCCTACTAATAAAGGATGAAGTCTAAGAGATAATACTTTTACTACCTCTTCAAATTTATTATGAAATAATTGTCCCGGTAAAACATTAGTCTTAATATTATTAATATTAATAACTACTGTTTTAAATCTACAACTTTCTTTAAACTGTTCCATAGCTTTATCAACTATATTTTTTACTATTTTATCTGATTCATCTTGAACTTTTTTTAAACTTTCTAAAATAGATAGATTCATACTATTAAATAAATCAGTACTTTTTTCTTCGATACTATCAATTTCCTTAGAAAAATATCCATTAAGTTCTTTTTTTATTTCTTCTAATTTTCTTTTATAAGTATCAAATTCATTTGTTGAAAGTTGCTTTAAGTTATTGACTAAACTGTTAACATAATCAATTTGCTGGCCTACATTAACTAATCTACTATTTAAAATAGTATCTATTTGTGTTTCTAAAGTTCTTATATATTCTTGATCCAATGATTTAATTTTTCTAATATTTTCTAAAACTTCTTGGATTTTTGAATAATAATCATCTATATCTTTTTTCATTTTAATTAAAGATTCTAAATAAGCATTTTGTTCATTATTTAAATCACTTTGCTTTTTATTTAGTTCATTAATTAATGATTGAGCCCAAGCACTATAATCAGCTTTTCTTTTTTCTATATCTTCTTTAGATAAACCATTAAAACTTAATATTTCTTCCATCGTAACAGAAATTTTAAACATTTTTATTATAATTTCATAAGAACTAGTATAAGGTACTATCATAATATCTTCTATATCCTGAAAATCTTTATTATTTTCGATATTACCTATAATTAATTTTAAATTATCAGTATGTAAAGAATTTTTTGGTAATATCCTTATTCCTGGATGTAAAACTACATATTGAATATTAAACCAATCTAAAAACGCATCATCACTTATATTTGTGAAATTAAAAGGCACGATACATTCTTTGCAATCGTTAACAGATTCCAATTTATCTGCAAAAAATTCTCTATTTAATACCATAAAACCACCTGAACTAATTACTTTTTATATTATAAATTAATAATAATTCATTATAAAATATAAAATAATTATGAATATATAATTTAAAGTTATAATAAAAAAATGTAGTTTCCTACATCCTATATTTACTAATTATAGCCTCTGCTACTTTTATACCATCTACTGCACTTGATGTAATTCCCCCAGCATATCCAGCACCCTCACCACAAGGATAGATACCCTTAATATTTGATTCATAATTTAGATCACGATTTATTCTTATTGGTGAAGACGTTCTTGATTCAACAGCACATAACACCGCATCATCACTTGCAAAACCTTTAATTTTTGTATCAAAATATCTTAATGCCTGTTTAATAGAATTAGTTAAATATCCAGGTAATATATTATTTAAATTACTATATTGATAATTTCCTTTAATAGAACTTATAGATATATTATCTGTAACTTCATTATTATAAAAATCTTTTAAAGTTTGAACAGGTATTTTACCATTACCCACTTCGTGGGCTTTTTTTTCTATATCTCTTTGAAATTCAATTGGATCTTTAAAATCATCTTTTCTTACAGAAACTACAATAGCACTGTTGGCATAACCGCTATTTCTTTTAAAATAACTCATTCCATTTATTGCTAACTTTCCATCTTCACTAGATGAGTTAACAACGTAACCTCCTGGACACATGCAAAAAGAATAAACTGCCCTGTTATTACTTGCTTGGTAAGTTAATTTATAAGTGGCTGGTGAAAGAATACTAGCATATTTATTACCAAATTGGGATTCATCTATTAAATCTTGTTTATGGATTATTCTAAAACCAACTGCAAAATTTTTAGATTCAATATTTAAACCTAAATCTTTTAATAATCTAAAAGTATCTCTAGCACTATTACCTATAGCTAATACTAATATATTAGTATTAATCTCATCTTTATTATTTATAATAATCTTTTTAACTTGATTATTTTCTATAATTATATTAGTTAAGCAAGAATTATATAAAAATGTTCCACCTAAATCAATTATTTTATTTCTTAATTTTTTTACTACATCTACTAAAACATCGGTACCAATATGAGGCTTATAATCATATAAAATACTTTCATCAGCGCCACATTCTATAAACGTTTCAAATACTTTTCTAATACGATTATTTTTATCACTTACACAAGTATTTAACTTCCCATCAGAAAATGTTCCAGCCCCACCTTCCCCAAAGCTAACATTACTTTCTTTATTTAGTTTGCCTGTTTGCCAAAACTTATTTACAGTTTCAACTCTTTTTAAAACTTCTTCTCCTCTTTCAATAACAATTGGTTTATATCCTTTTAAAGCAAGTATATATGCTGTAAATAATCCTGCTGGACCACTACCTACAACAACCGGACTATACTCTAACTTTTCAGCTCCAATATTAGGCATAACATACTCTAAAGATGGAGTTTTATATATATCATTATCTTTTAAATTAAGTATTTTATCTTCATTATCTGCTAAAATAGATACTTCATAAATATAATAAATATTATTTTTATCACGAGCGTCAATAGATTTTCTAAATATCTTTAATTCTTTTATATCACTTTCTTTAATTCTTAATTTCTTAGCAACTTTATAATATAAATTATTAATACTAACTTTTGTAACTTCTAATTTAATTTGTCTTACATTAATCATAATTTATCACCTACTACATAACCACTAATGAACGCAAAAGATAAGTTGTATCCACCACAAATACCATCAACATCTAGAGCCTCACCTACTAAATACATATTAGGCATTTTCTTTACTTCTAAATTATTATTTACCTCATATAGACTTACACCGCCAGTTGATACTTGAGAAATATTAAAATCACCTACACCACTAGCAATTACATTAAAATCTTTTATATTATTACATAATTTATTAATTTCCTGATTAGTTAAATTATTTAAATAACTAGTTTTATTAATATTACTTTCTTCTAATATAATATCAATTAATTTATTATTTAAAACACTAATAAATAATTCATATACGTTTTTATTTTCTAATAAATTATTTCTTTCATATAACCAATTTTTAATATCTATTATATTAGGTAAAAAATCAATACTTAAAGATACTTTATTAGATTTAATATATTTACTAGCAATACTACTTAAATTAAATGTACAAATACCACTTATTCCTTTTTTAGTTAATTGTAATTCTCCTGCTTCTTCTTTTATAAACTTATTATCTATAAATAATTTAATCTTAGCATCACATCTTACTCCATCCCACTTACTTAAGTAAGATTCATTTAAATAAATAGGAGTTAATCCAGGATTTAAATCATTAACCTTAATGTTAAAACTTTTTAAAATATTTATAATACTTCCATCACTACCGGTTTTAGGATACGCACATCCCCCACTTGCAATAACTAAAATATCACCTTCAACTACGTCATTATTAGAAAAACATTTATATTTATTATCTTTATATAATATTTTATCAACTTTAAAATCAGCAATTAGGTTAACATTACTATTTAATATAGCATTTTCTAAAATATTTTTTATACTACTTGCTTGATTACAATTAGGATAATATAACCCATTTTTTATTTTAGGATAAATACCTAATTTTATTAAATAATTAAAAGCATCATCTTTATAATTTAATATGTTACTAAGTAATTCTTTATTATCAGTATTATAATAATCTATATTTATAACTTCATTCCAATAATTACATCTACCATTTCCCGTAACTAATATTTTTTTACCAACATAAGAATTACTATCTATTAAAGTTACTTCATAATTTTTTGTACTTATTTTTAAAGCTGCTATTAACCCAGATGGTCCAGCTCCTAACACCAATACTTTTTTCATAAAAACCTCAATTTTATTATAAATTATATCTTAATAATAAAACAAGTTAAATTACATAAATTTAAGTATGAATGATAAAATATATAAAGAATTAAATAGAATTAAAATAGAAGATTATATATGGATTATCTATATTTTTTTAGTATGTTTTAATTTATACTCAGATTATTTAGAAAAATTATTTTTAACAACAAATGATCAGGTAGCAAAAAATAAATTTAGAAATATAAATAAAAGCGTATCAGTAATAATATTAATAATATTTATATATTTTTTAATAGTTTCCTATCAAGATGTAAAAGAATTAAATAATAATTCATCACTATTAGAAAAAAAATTAAAAAACCTTACTTTTATTGCTAGTATATTATTTGTAATTGCTGGTGCTATATCCCTTTATGTTACCTTTAAATCACCTGATTTAGATAGTGGAGTACCAGTTATTTAAATAAACCGATATATTTGACCTGATTGTGGTGATACACCCTTAATTTGAAATAATTCCGAAATACTTACTATTTTAAATCCTTCGCTTTGTAATTTAGGAATTAATAAATCTAATACTTTTACTGAAGATAAATACGCATCATGCAACAAAATAATTCCCCCATCTTTTATATCATCTATAGAATTATCATATATTTTTTGAGCATTTTTATATTTCCAATCTAATGTATCAACATTCCATAAAATAATTGGATACTCTATTTGTTCTTTTATTTTAATATTTATGCTTCCATATGGAGGACGTACATATTTTGGCTCAATACCTAACCCATTTAATAATTTTTTTGTATAGTCTATTTCATATAAAACCTTATCCATTTTTAATTTAGTAAATTCTTTATGTGAATAACCATGAATACCAACTTCATTACCATTTTTGATTAATTTGTTAAAAGTATCGGTATATTTTGTATTTAAATTTATTCCTATAACAAAAAAAGTTGCTGTAACATTATACTTACTTAAAGTATCAATTATATCATTAGTATATTTAGAAGGACCATCATCAAAAGTTAAAGCAACTACTTTATCGTAATTATTATTATCTTCTTTTTTTACTTCTGGCTTATAAACATTTTGTTCTACTATATTAACTTCTTTTACATTTGAACTAATAGTACCAAAAAATATTATAGGTACTATTACAAGTATAATAAAAAATATAGATAATTTCATATAATCACCATTATTAGTATGGAATAAATTATAGATTTTATAAATATTTTATAATATAATCAAATTAAGAAAGGAGTATACATGTTAATATTAATTATTGTAGTTATTTTAATAATATTATTAAAATCTATAGTTCAAATTAATGAATATGAAAGAGGTGTTAAATTTAGTTTTGGTAAATATAGTAAAATAATGGAACCTGGTTGGAATATTGTTTTACCTGTTATTCAATCTTATAAAAAAGTTGATATTAGAACTAAAGCAGTTGATGTTCCAGAACAAGAAGCAATTACTAAAGATAATGTTTCAATTAAAATTAATGCTGTATTATATTTCAAAATATTTGATGCTTCTAAATCAATTCTTGCAGTTGAAAATTTCTTCTATGCTGTTGCTCAACTTGCCCAAACTACGATGCGTAATGCCGTAGGTGCTGTATCTTTAGATGAACTATTAAGTGAAAGAGATAAAATATCTACAGAAATATGTAAAATAATTGATGAAGCAACTGACCCTTGGGGAATCAAAGTTGAAAATGTTGAATTGAAAGACATTGCCTTACCTGAAGAAATGAAAAGAGTTATTGCTAGAGTTGCTGAAGCTGAACGTGAAAAAGATGCTGTTATAACCAAATCAAAAGGTGAACTTGAAGCTGCTAATAATTTATCAGAAGCTGCTGCAATGTTAAGTAAAACACCAGGTGCTCTACACTTACGTACTTTATCAACACTAAATGATATTTCATCTGATCAATCAAACACAATTATATTTGCTGTTCCAATTGAAATATTAAATGCAATTAATGGTTTTGATAGTAAGAAAGTTATAGAAAAAATTATTGAAAAATAATAATATTATAAGTTAATAAAAAGTCATATCACAAAGTATGACTTTTTATTTATTATAAAAAAAGATATTATCTTATTGATAATATCCACCATAATAGTAATGATCTTTTTGACTAGGAAATTTATTTAATATAACACCTGCTATTTTATCTTCAAATTTTTCTAATCCTTTTTTTGTATTTTGTAAAACTTCCATTGGAGTCTGTTTATATGCTGATACAATTACTATTTTATCTACTAAATCTGCCATAATAACAGAATCTGCAAGTCCTCCAATAGGAACACCATCATAAATTACTAAATCAAAATTTTCTTTTAATATTTTACATAATTGTTTATTTTTCTCACTTGCCAATAATTCACTAGGATTTGGAGGAATTACCCCCATTGGCAATACATAAATATTTTCATATCTTGTTTTTTGAATATACTTCTTAAATTTTTTATCTACTTCATCAATTAAAAGATTAGATAAACCAACAATATTTTCAACATGGAAAATTGTGTGTTGTCTACCTCTTCGCATATCACAATCTACAATTAAAACCTTTGTACCAGCTTGAGCAAATGCAACCGCTAAATTAGAAGCAACAAAACTTTTTCCTTCCCCAGAGATAGAACTAGTTATTAGAATAGTTTTAACTTGTTCATCTACTGATGAAAATTGTAAATTAGTTCTTATATTCTTTATAGCTTCAGCAATACTAGATTTAGGATTACTAGCAACTATTAAATCAGAATTCATTATTTATTCCTCCTTTTAGAAACACCTTTAATTGGTACAACACCAAGAACGGGTAATCCAAGTTTATTTTCAATTTCATCTGAACTTTTAACAGTTGTATCAAAATAAAACATAACAAATATAACTGCACAAGAAAGTATAAAACCAATTAAAAACGCTAATATAATTTGTTTTGGCATATTAATATTATAAGGTATATTATCTTCTTCAGCATAATCAATAATAGTAACATTTTTAATATTATAAATATTTACAATTTCATTAGAAAATACTCTTTCAATCTCATTTGCTATATCTTTAGCATCTGTTGCATTTTCACTATTAACTGAAATCTTAATTACTTCTGTATCTTTTTCACTAGTTACACTTACATTCTTTTCTAATTCTTCAGTGGTAATATTTAAATCTAAATTATTAATTACTTGATTTAATATTCTTTTCGAAGTAATAATTGCACGATAAGTAGATACTAAATTTTGATTTAATAAAACATCACTTTGAGTAATGCTAGAGTCATTGTTTCCAGTATTACTATCTGTTCTAGTAAGTACTATAGTTGTATACGCATTATACATTGGCTTTTGAAACCATATACCATATATTATTCCTAGTAAAGTTGCAAGAAGCGCTACAATAATGATAATTGGTAATTTACTCACAAAATAATCAAATAACTCTTTTAAATTAATTTCTTCCATATAATCCCTCTTCGCTACTTAACATTATATAAAATTTGTAAATAATTTACAATACCTTATAAAAAAAACGATAAGAAATTTTCAATAAAATTTTTTATCGTTTTCTTCTTTTTCGGTACACATACTACTTACTTTAAGCATACACCATAGAATAAATAGCATAATAACAATAATAATACCTAATAACACAATACCACCTATTTAAAGTATAGTTAATTTATTAAATATTATAAGTTATATCTTTATTTTTTTCTCTTTTTAAATATATATTGTAAAAAATATTATAAATAAGTATTCCCATAAATGAACCAGATGTATCTATAAATATATCTAGTATTTTACATGTTCTTCCATCACTAAATAATTGATGTAATTCATCACTAATTGCATATAAAAAACAAAACATTAAAGCAAAAAGAATCATTCTTTTATTAATTTTAGCATAATCTTTTAAAACATTTATAATTAATACTCCTAATATTAAATATTCAATAAAATGGGCACTTTTTCTTACAATTGTAGTTTTATCAATAATCATATTCTTAATTTCTTCATCAGTATAGGTATTTCCAGTAACTGTGGTAGTTATATTAATTACAGCTAATGTAACTTTATCACTAGTATTAGTAGACTTATTACCATTTTGACTTGAAAATAAAAATATTACAATCATCCATATTATTAATAATATTATATTAATAGCTTTTTTATATTTTTTTAAGGTACTTATAAATTTATTTAATAAAATAATCATTATTAAACCAATAATTATATAAATAATCCCTAGAATATCCATTATTTTAAATATATCATTTAAATAATTTATAATAACTTTACTAATTAATTCAGTATAAATAGTTATATTATTAATATCAATATTTTCTTTTACATAATAACTGAAAAATATTAGTAGTATACCAGTCGTAAATAAACTTACTATAATATTTCTTTCTTTAAAAATTGTTTTACTGAAAAAATAATTACCTATAAATAATATTACTGAAATAATTAAGCCAATTAAAATTATTCTATAACTATTATTAAATAACGTTCTAACTTTTTCTATAACATTAGAATACCCAATATTAGTTTTATAAATATTAGTCATTTCTACTACAAATTTATCTACCGCTTCTCTATCATCTATTGTAAAACCGCGATTAGCAACATATTCCTCAATATTTTTATTTAATTCTTCTTCTATTTTACTAGTACTTATATTTATTTCTTTATTATTATATAAACCATCTAAGACTTTTTTAGTACTTCTTCTTAATAAATCTTCATCATATATTCCATCTAAAACCTCATCATCAAATCCAGCTTGCACCACTTGATAAGACATTTGATTTTTTATTACAGTATTTAAACCATTATAATAATCATTTTTTTCTAATATATCTAATATAAAATTTTTATTAAAAACAGTTATTAATAAAATACTTAAAATGCTGATAATAAAAAATAAAATTGCTGAAAAAAATTTAGTTATATAATTTAAGAAGTATTTTGTTTTACTCTTCATAAACAGCACCTACTAACTTTGCATAAACAACATATCTTTTGTAACGATATCCAAACCCAGATATAGGATAACACGTATAAAGCATTAATATTTCAGCATCATCTTGAATTGGCATAACATCTAATTCCTCAGCTTTTAAAATATTTGAAGACGTCATTTCATATGTAAACGTTCCATAATCAGCTTCAATTATGATCTTTGCCCCACTTTCTAATTTAGGCAATTTTCCAAAATGATATATACTATTATGAGCGTCTATAACAACAGTCCCACCTTCACCAGGAAAATAAGAACCACTAAAATGACCTGCTCCATATTTGATTAATTCTAAATTATCTCCTTGATAAACTTTTATTTCAATATCAATATCTGGTATTATAATTTTAGCCCAAACTTTTCCATAATTTGGATAGTTAGCTAATCTTTTTTTTACGGAATCAAAAGTAATTGGTATATCGTTTGCTTCACTTTTACTAATTGTTATTTTACTTGCTAATCCAAAAATCAAATCTATATCTTCTTTGAACGCAAAATAAAACATACAAAAAAATAATGAAGCAAAGAAAAAAGCAATTGCAAACTGAGTTGCAATTACTTTTATGAGTTTTACTATTTTCTTAAGCATTAGCTTTTTTAGAATTTTTAGCAATTACAACGATTCCGCATAATGCAATTGCACTAGCTAGTGAAATAACAATAGTACTATCTGTATATTCTGAATCACCAGTTACAGTAATTTTATCAAATACAGTATTATCTAAATTATAAACAGTAACAGTACCATCATTATTAGGAGTAGCTTTAATTGCTGTATTATTAGAAACATCAGTAATTAATGCTTTTAACTCATCTTTAGTACTTCTGCTTAAATCATCTACTGATTTAACTCCAGCTTTTTCTAGAATATCAATAGCTTCTTCAACTTTACTAGCAATATAATCAGCATCAGATTCAGTAATGCCAGGATTATTTGTTAAGTATTGTTCAAGGCTATTTTTTTGTGCATTTGTAATTTGGAATGTAACACCATTAATTTCATATGATTTAGTTAGAACTTCTTTTAATTCATCAACAGACATAGCATTAACTTTAGTTAATCCAAATAAAGCAACACATAATAAAGCAAACATCATCTTTTTAAAATTTCCCATAATTTCCCTCATTTCTGTTTTAATTTTACTACTTTATTCATTAAATTGCAACCTTTATTGTAAATTTTTTGTAAACAATTTACGACTAATTTCCAATTTTTATGCCAACATATTTTGGCAATTTTTTAATATCTTTTAAAACATTAAGTGATACTTTTTTATCCATAGTTGTAATAATCCATCCTTCTATATATTTAGGTGGCAAAAAATTTATTGGAAACATATGAGTTTTTATACAACTTAATATTTTATCATTTACTAAAGACGGAAAATATTTTTTAGCATTAAGTGCAGCTTCTTTTGCATGGACAAAGCCATGTAAATCTTTATATTTTTTTGACTTTTTATAGTATCTTTCTAAATATTTTTTGTCTAATATTTCTAAATCTTTATTATATTGCCATGCATACGGATAAAAATCATGTAATAATCCTGCTATTGCAGCACAATAGGTATCTAAATGATAAAATTTAGCAACTAAAAAAGATTTGAATGATACACTAATAGAGTGATCCCAAACACTATTTTCATGGTGCAAAAATAATTTTCTTCTTTGAAATTCATCATTAAGTAATATTGGTTCTACTATTTTATACCATTCATTAAAAAAAGATATTTTATTAATAGATTCTAAATCGTTATAGACATCATTACTATAATAATTCATAATTTTTTCAACTCCTCTAATGCCATTTCAAAAGTTGAAACCCCAATCACCTCTATATTATATCCGTATTTTTCCTTTATTTCAAGAGCCTCCTCTAAATTAGCCATTGGACATAAAAATATTTCAGCAGCATTATTTACCGCTCCAATTAATTTATATTTTACACCACCAATTTCACCAACATTACCATCAACATCAATTGTTCCTGTACCAATGATCTTTTTACCCTTTGTAATATCTTCAGGCACTAAATTATTATAAATTGCAAGACTCATCATCAATCCACCAGATGGGCCTGATTCGTTGTCTTTAATTTTAACCTCGACATCAGGATTAGTTTCTAAATCGTAATTATAAGAAAATGCAATACCGATTTTTTTTGAACCAGCAATATCTTGAATAGCAGACTTAACAGTAAGGTATTCTCCATCTCTTTTTACAACAATATTTACCATATCACCTACTTCATATTTATTAATAACATTATTTATAGATTCTAAATCTGTAATATCATGTCCTTCTATACTTATAATATTATCTAAAAGTTCTAATTCTGTATTAGAAGAATTTATGTAAGTAATATATAAATATTTATTTAAGATTTCATATTCTTTATTGGCATATTTATACGCATTAATAATTGCATTATCAACTGCTTCGTCCATTAATAACTTTTCTCGTTCATTTAACTCTTTCATAGTCTCATTATCATATTTAATATCACTTTTTTTTACTAAATCCCATTTTTCACTTAAAAAACTAGCTAAGATAAAGGGAATATTACCTTTTAACATTGAAACATAAGCCATACCAAATTCACCGGTCTCATCATACCCATCTTTAATTTCAATTCTCTCATTTAAAGAAATAAATCCTCCTGGTATTTCTACAACATATGGTAATTCAAAATTAAATAAAAATATAATAAAAAATAAAAATAATATAGTTTTATAATTTTCTTTAATTAATTTTTTAGTTTTTTCATAGAATTTATTAAACACATTATCACCTAC
>CALWAK010000032.1 GCA_944373095.1 uncultured Bacilli bacterium | reverse complement strand
TTTAAACAAAAAAATTGATAAATAGAAACAAATTCTAAATATCAATTTTTTATTTTGTTACTTTTTCAGTGACTTCATGCAAAATTTAAAATTTTTTTGCATGTTTTTATTCATAATTTAAAAGTAAATATATATTTATTTATTCATCTAGAATGAAGACTATTTTCTAATCCAGATAAATTAATATCACCATTAATTATTCTATTATTTAAATCATCTAATCTATTCATAAGCATATTATAAGATGGCAATTTTATAAATGTTGCATTAGATATATCAATTTTTTCTGAAGTCTGACAATCAATATAACTATCATAATGAGTAAAACAATCTTCAATGAATTTATCTAAGTTTTCATATGGGGTATGAGCATAAAAACTATTATAATAATCAACTTCTTTAACTATTTCACTAGGTATTAGTACTAACATAGGTGATTTATTTGCATAAATTTTCCAAGCTTTTTCAAAAAAATTATTTACATACCACTCATCAACCATATCAAAATTATTTTTTTTCATCGTCATTGACAAGCCATTTTTTGATAGTTCATAGTTTCCTTCAACATAAGAGTCTATAGAATTATCTTGTATTTTATAACCTGCAAAACTATCAAGCCATTCTGGAGATTTTATTCCATAATTATAAGAAACTTTTGGTGTTAAAGAAAATGATATTTTACCATCACAATTTAATTTTTGAAAACCAAGAGCCATTTTAGTTCCATAACTTTCAAAAATATTATTTATAGTATTAAATTCATCTTGAGATATTAATGTGCCGTTTGGATCAAGGCCATTTATTAAGATGCTTTCATAATTAGCACTATTAAAAGCATGAAATATAAATGGAGTTTCTACCAAATTATTATATATATATAATTTTAGTCTATTCTTTATTGATTCATCATCTAAAGCTTCTCTATTTAAATTTAACCTTTTTAGAAGCTCATCAGTGCATAATTCTCCTGCTATTTCTTCTAAAGCATAATTGCTACTAATACCATTGCCATGGTTCAAATAAAAAGCCTTATATACAATATTCTTTAAAAAATCAGATATTCCATCTATATTTAATTCATTCCCGTTTCTAAATAAAATAGAATATTTTATTCCAATTGATATAAAATATCCAACTAATTCTATTTTGTCATAATAATAAATTGACTCATCAGTTAAATATTTTGCAAAAGGTGCTAATGCTTCAAAAAATTCATCCGATTCAAAATAATTTTCTATAGTCATAATATTCCTCTAATTACATTATAGCAAAGCTAAAATTATAATTAAAACTAAATCTATTACTTTACACTTTTAAATAAATCAATAAATTCTTCTAAGCTAAAATCTTCTGCTCTATTATTTAAACTATGATTATATTTATTTAATATATTATTGATTTTATCTAAATCATAATTTGTTAAATTATTTTTTATATTTTTTCTTTTAAATCTAAAACATTCTTTAACAAAATTAAAAAAGGCTTTTTCATTTATTGTAATTTTATTATTTTTGATACTTAACTTAATTAAAGCACTATCAACTTTAGGAACAGGATAAAAAGCTGATTTAGAAACATTACATATCTTTTCAACATTATAATAGTATTGTAAATAGACGGAAAAATATCCATAAGATTCACTTCCGGGATTAGCAGATAATCTATCCGCCACTTCTTTTTGAACCATTAGTATCATAAATTTAACTTTAACTTCAGACTCTATTATTTTTTCAATTATAGGTGTAGTTATATAATATGGTATATTTGCTATTACATATATTTCATCATAACCTCCAGTATAATCTTTAAGATTAACATTTAAAAAATCACAATATATAACTTTTAAATTAGCACACTCAAGTTTATCTAATTCATTTTTTACTTCTTTATCAATTTCAAAACATAATACATCACAATTTAAATTAATCAAATGTTTAGTTAAAGCTCCAGCTCCAGGGCCAATTTCAATAATTAATGTTCTTTTATCAATTTTTATATTATCAATTATTTTCGTTAAAACATTACTATCTTTCAAAAAATTTTGACCATACTTTTTTTTAAATTTAAATTTTTCCATAATCCTCCAAATAAAAAAAGACTAGATTTACCAACCTTTTCTTAAAATATCATAATTTATAATAGATCTACCAACATTTTGATAAGCATACTCCTCACTTACTGTAAGTAAGTCTAAATTATTTCTTCCAACACCTCTATCAAGCACTATTGCATAAAAAGGCCCATCTGAATTTTTATAATCATTTATACGTACTACTGTACCACATGGAATTGATGTAGATGAGGCTACGATATTCAAATTACCATACGTTTCATCTTCATACATTACATTACCATGTAACACATCTAAACTAGGCATACAAGCCAATTTTCCAGTACAAAGAGGACAATCAGCAGCATAACCAGTTAAATATCCAGTATAAGAATCTTTTGCAGAGTATAAATCATTCATAATATTTTCTTGAACTTTTTCAACCATTGAATTTAGATCTAATGTCAAATTCATATTAGAATTGCTTACCTTTATTAAACTATTATTTGATGTTGATACTAATAAAGTAAAAATATATACTAATAATACAAATTTACAACATTTTATTAATTTTTGTTTCATTAATAAGTATTCACCTCAAGTCAAGTAAATTTTATCATACTTGACATTAAATGTCAAAAACCCGCTTAATGTTTTCATTGGTAATTTTTGCAAGATCATTTATACTTAAATTATAAATATCACATAAAAATAGCGCTATATCTTTAATTCTAGCTGGCTCATTTTTTTGGCCTCTATATGGGACAGGAGTTAAATAAGGTGAATCAGTTTCTAAAACTATAAATTCCAAAGGTATATTGACAAGTATATTTTTTAAATTACAATTTTTAAATGTTACTACTCCATTTATACCTAATATAAAACCCATTTTAATATATATCATAGCGGTTTCTAAACTACCACTAAACGAATGTATAACTCCTTTTACATTATATTTTTTTAAAATATTAATAGTATCAAAATTAGCATCTCTACTATGTATTACTACCGGAAGGTTTAAACTTTCAGCTATTTTTAATTGTTTTCTAAAAATTTCTATTTGTTTATCTTTATTTTCTTTACCATAATGATAATCTAATCCTATTTCTCCAACAGCAACTATTTTGTTAGATAAATTATTAAAAATATTATAATCAAAATCTTCTAAACAATTCTCCGGATGTAACCCAATTGCACCAAACATATTTTTATAACTATTACATAAATTAATTACCTCTAAACTACTTTTATAATTATAAGCTGAATTAATAAATCTATTTACCGAATTATTTTCAGCATTTTTTAAAACCAAATTAATATTTTCATAATAATTTTTTAATATATGACAATGTGAATCTACAAACATTTTTCCTCCATTATTTCCTGGGAAATATTTCCCAAAATCTTATATAACTAAAAAAGCAATTAAATTATACTATTTAATTGCTTTTTTAACAAGTTATATCAAAAAAATTTACAATAATTGCATTAACTAATTTTATTATTTCAATACTAACATCGATACCGATTAAATATCCTTCTATATTTGAATCAATTATAATAGGGATTGTTATAAAATCTTTTTCTTCATTTTCATTAGCAAATATTTTTTTTAAATCTATTTCTTTATCGATATTGTTAAATATTACTCTTTCTCTATTTGTTGCTCCTAGTTTATAATTAAAATTTTTACATAAAATATTTAATATTTTTATTATAAAATCATCTAAATTATTTATAGACTTTGATTTACTAATAATAATATTATTATTTTCAATGCTAACTTCTAAACTATCATTAGTTTTTATAGATAACCTTTTTCGTATATCTTTAGGAATTACTATTCTTCCTAATTCATCTATTCTTTTAATAGAACCACTATTCATAAATACCTCTCTATAATTATAGTGCTCTATTTATTCAAAATTATTCTATATTGTTATTTTTTTCTAGCTCATTTATTAAAATATTTAAAATATCAACTAAGTAATAAACGAAATGTTTATCTAAATTTAATAATGGAATTGTAATATATACTTTTTTATTAAATGATTTTAATTGTACTTTTGGACAAATATTATATATTTCCATAAAAATTTTTTCAAATTTTAATTTGATTACTATATTTTCAGGAATTTCAATTTGTACTAACTTCTCATTTTGTAAAACTTTACTAATATTTAATATAGTAGCAAGTTTTTCAAACCATTCTTCATACATATAAATTCTTAATTTCTCATCAAATTTACCAAATCTATCAATTATTTCATTTTGAACTTCTATTAATTTATCATAGCTATCAATTTCATTAATTTTTTTATGAATTTCAATTTTTAATGACTCATCAGCAACATAATTATCACTAATATGTGTATCAACATTGATTAGAGATTCTTTTGCCTCATCATCTGGCGTTACTACTTCACCATGTAATCTTTTTACCTCATCATCTATCATTTTCATGTATAAATCAAGGCCAACCGCATCTACAAAACCTGCTTGATCACTTCCAAGAATATCTCCAGCACCTCTTAATGCTAAATCCCTCATTGCAATCCTATATCCACTACCAAGTTCAGTAAATTCTTTTATTGCAGATAACCTTTTTATTGCTAAATCATTCAGCATTTTGTTTTTATTGTACATTAAATATGCATATGCAATCTTATTACTTCGGCCAACCCTACCTCTAATCTGGTATAATTGACTTAACCCAAACCTATCTGCATCATATATAATTAATGTATTAACATTTGAAATATCAATTCCAGTTTCAATAATTGTGGTACATAATAAAATATCGTACTTATAATTAACAAAGTCTGACATAACATTTTCAAGATCCGTTTTACTCATTTGACCATGAGCAATTACTATCCTAGCATCTGGAACTAATTTTAATAATTCATCTTTTTTACTTTCTATAGATTCCACCTTATTATATAAAATAAAAAGCTGACCATTTCTTGATAATTCCTTATAAATTGCTTCTTTAATAATTAAATCCTGTTCTTTAATAACATATGTTTGTACTGGATACCTGTTTACTGGGGCTGTATCTATTATTGATAAATCCCTTAATCCAGACATTGCCATTTTCAAAGTACGAGGGATCGGCGTTGCGGATAAAGTTAGTACGTTAACATCGTTTTTTAATTCTTTTATTTTTTCTTTATGTGTAACACCAAATCTTTGTTCTTCATCTATAATTAATAACCCTAACTTTTTATAATTTATATCTTTACTTAATAGCCGATGTGTTCCAAATACAATATCAATTTTTCCACTTTTTAAACCATCTACAATCCTTTTAGTTTCTTTTGGATTGGTAAATCTATTTATTAAAGCAATTTCTACTGGAAAATCTTTAAATCTTTCTATAGCATTTTCATATTGTTGCTTTGATAATATAGTCGTTGGACATAAATATGCAACCTGTTCGTTATTTACTACAGTTTTAAACATTCCTCGAAAAGCAACTTCTGTTTTTCCGAATCCAACGTCACCACACAATAATCTATCCATAGGAACTTCACTTTTTAAATCATTATCTACATCTTTAAAAGCTTTTATTTGGTCATAAGTTGGCTGATATTTAAAGTTATTATCAAATATTTCTTCTATTTCATAAGTTTTGTAAGGAGTTCCTTTTATTTTAGATCTTTCAGCATATAATCTTATTAATTCTATAGAAATATCTTTTATTTTCTTTTGTAAATTTCTTTTAGTTACTGCCCAAGATGTACTATTAAGTTTATTTATTTTAGGAACTATTCCATCCTTAGATGAATATTTAAATATTGAACTAATTTTTTCCACTGGAATATAAACTTTATCATTACCGGCATAATTAATTAATAGATAATCTTTTTGTACACCTTTTTTATTTAAAGTAATAACGCCATTATATATCCCAATACCATGACTTTGATGAACTACATAATCACCTATATTTAGATCATTAAAATCCCTTATTTTTTTTCCTATTTTATATGTATTTTTATACTTTATCTCTCTATGTCCAACTTGCTCAATATCATATTCAGAGATTACAATAAAATCGCCAAATTCAAATCCTTTATTAATTTTCCTATTTATAATATTTATATTTTTTAATATTATAGAATCTTCACTTACCAACATAGCATTAGGAAATAAATCAATTATATTATTTATCTCAATTTGATTTGATAAATAGAAAATAACTGTTTTTCCCTTTTTTAACATAGAATTTACAAATTCAACTAAAAATTTAAAATTTGAATTAAAATTATCTATTTCTTTTGCATCAAAAACAATAGTTTTTAACAAATTACTTTTAAAGTTATTTAAATATATAAGTTTATTTATATTTAAATCTTCTAAATTAAACATTTCTTTTTTATTTATTATATTATTTTCATTATGATAACTAATAATATCTTCTAATAATTTTTTGTATCCTGAATCAATTAAATCTTTTTCAATAAAAAAAACACATGGATTATTTAGATAATCTATAATACTGCTTTTTTCATCAGTTTCTATTTCTTTATAAGGCAAACATTCAATTTCATTAATTTCATTTATCGATAGTTGAGTGTTTTCATCAAAGTATCTTATAGATTCTATTTCATCGCCAAAAAATTCAACTCTGACAGGATGAATTTCATCTATTATAAAAATATCAATTATAAACCCTCTAACAGCATACTCCCCAGTAGAACTAGTCATTACATCTTTATTATATCCAAGTTCTTCTAATATAGAAATTAATTTGTCTCTATTAATTTTTATCCCTTTTTTTAAAATAAAATTTAAATTGTTATATTTACTTTTGTTTGGCAAAAAATGTAACAAACCCATTAAATTAGTTACAACCATACTTTTTTTAGCAGTAGTCAACTTATTTAAGGTTTCTAACCTTTTAATTTTAAATTCTGGAGAAACAGCTAATGCAACCGATGAAATAAAATCATCCATTGGAAATAATAAACAATTATCTGTATAAGTTGTTATTATATTAAAATATTTATTAGCTTCATATAAAGTATTAGTTACAATAAGCACATTATCATTGTTGTTATTTAAATAATTTAAAATGTAAAAAGCGTTTAACTCAGAGGTTAAACCAACTATTTCAATATTATTTTCATATATAAATTTATCATATAAATAATTCATAATTATCACTTACTTACTTTTTTTATTATATTTCATCATACAATGATCTATATCGTTTAAAATAAAATCTTCTATAATATTTTTGTAAATATCTGCTTTATCATTAAATAACATTAGATCATTTTGAGAAAATCTTCCTAAAACATAATCCTTTGTATCATAACTTCTATCATGAGCTATTCCTATTTTTAATCTGGGAATACAATTTGTTTTTAAATTTTCAATAATCGACTTAATACCATTATGCCCACCAGAAGAACTATTATACTTTAATCTAAAATTTAAATAAGGCAAATCTAAATCATCTTGAATTATTAAAATATCCTTTAAATCTATTTTAAAAAAATCTACAAATTTTTTTACACATTCACCAGATAAATTCATAAAAGTTAATGGTTTTAAAAATATTACTTTAGTTTCATTGTAATAAGTTTCATAATACAATCCATTAAATTTTTCTTTCCATAAATTATTTCCCAGGAAATAATTTAGCACAATAAATCCAATATTATGTCTTGTATTTTCGTAATCTTTTCCTGGATTTCCTAGACCAACAATTAACTTCATATTTATTTCCTTTCCTCAAATATATTTTTAAAACTTTTATATTCTAAAATATTAATTGGCGGATTAACAATTAAACCTTCTGCACCATTTTTTGTTGCTTTAACTAAAACCATAATTGCCCTTTTATTAAAACTTGAATATATAAACTGTATTTTTTTTACTTTAAATTTATATTTAGATAAAATATTAATTAATTCAATTAATCTTTCAGGTCTATGCACAATATATATTGGAGCTTTATTTTTCAATATATATTTTGCCATAATTATAATTTCTTCTAAATTAATTGTTAATTCATGACGCGCTATTGCTAATTCTTTAGATTCATTAACCAAAGAGCCATTATTTACCTTAAAGTAAGGTGGATTGCAAGTTATTGCATCAACCGATTCCGGTAATAAATATTCTAAAGCTTCTTTTATATTAGCATTAATTATTTTTATTCTATCTTCTAAATCATTTAATAATACTGAATTAAATGCTAACTTAAAAATACTTTTTTGAATTTCAAAACCTACAATTTTACTTTTTGTTTTTGTGGATAATATTAATGGGATAACTGCATTTCCAGTACAAAAGTCAACAATCGTGTTTATTCCATATTTGTATTCAAAAAATTCTGCTAATAATATAGAATCTAATGAAAATTTAAATAAGTCTTCATCTTGATAAATTTTTAATCCATAATCAAATAAATCATTTTTTACTATTTTCATTATTATCCAACCTAATTTCCTTAATTTCGTTATTTACAACGACTTTGTACTTTCTATTTAAAATATCAACTAATATTACTTTACCTTTTCCAAATTCAGTATCTACTTCATCATTTAAATTAGGCATTCCACTACGCAAATTTGTATACATACTATCTTCATATGTTAAACAACATAATAATCTACCACATGCTCCATTTATCTTATTTGGATTTAATGCTATATTTTGATTTTTTGCCATATTAATCCCTACAGTTTCAATATGTTTTAAAAAAGTTGCACAACATAATTCTCTACCACAAAATCCAATTCCGCTAACTTTTTTTGCTTTATCTCTTGCACCAATTTGACGCAATTCAATTCTTGTTTTAAATCTAAATGCTAATTTTTTTAATAAATCTCTAAAATCAATTCTTTCATCTGAAACAAAATTAAACATAAGTTGACTTTTATCAAAAGTATAATCAGCTTCTAATAAACGCATATTTAATTCCATACTTTTAACTATTTGTTCAGCTTCTTTTAATGCTTCTTTATTCATCTTTAATGTTTCTAAATAAGTTTTATAATCATTTTTAGTTGATATTCTTATAATTTCGTTTACATTTTCAAGCTGTTGTAAATCATCTAATGATAATTTTTTAACAATTTTACCAAATTGTTCGCCACGTTCAGTTTTAACAATGACTGTTACATTAATTGGGCAGTTTATATTTTTACTTTTACACAAAAATTGTTCATCATTATTTTTAAAAATAACATAATAATAATTAATCATGAGTTTTCCTCATTTCTATAACAAATTTATCTAACAATAATTCAATATTACCATTTGCACTTATTCCCTGTAAAGTTTTTTCAATAATTCTCAATTGCTTAATTGCAAGATTATTTGATATGTTCAGACTATCATTCAAATTATTTCCCGGGAAATAATTTTCTTTTAATCTTATAATATAAATTTGTACCATTTTATTAAAAAGAGATTCATATTGAGTCCTATTAAAACCCAAAGGCAACATAAAATCCTTATTAATTAGTAAATTTCTTTTAGTAAATATTTTAAATATATATTCATAAGCAATATCAGTATAAAAATTATCGTTATCGTTAGGTCCCTCTTCATAATAATTTTTTATTATTTCACATCTACTTTTTATTGTTTCAAGAATACTTTCTTTATTAATGGTTATAAAAAAACCAATTATATTTTCTTCAGGTTCTTCTAAAAATTTTAATATGCTATTTGCTGATGATTCTGTCATTAATTCAGAATTACAAACAATATATGTATTAAATTTAGTAAATACAGGTTTAGTACTAAATTTTTTTTGAACTTCTAATAATTGATTTTTTTTAATACTGTTTCCATCTGGGACAATCGTAATAATACTTGGTAAATTGTCTATATCAATTAACTTACATAAATTACAATTAGCATTACAATTCTCTTTATAATTATTTGGACAATTAATTACTTTTATAAATTTCTTAATATCTTTCAAACATTTTTCAATATTATTTGTTTCCACTAAAAAAGCATGAGAATATTTCCCATTGCTAAAGTTTGCAATTAATCTTTCTATAGAATTTGCTACAACCATACTATTTTACACCACCAATTGCTAAATAATAAATAATTTAATAATAATTAAAGATAATATTCCAAATGGTCCTAAAAAATAGGTTATTCCAATATTTATAAAATTTATAGGAATTAAAATACCTAGTTTAGATAATGTAATATTTAATCCATATAATAATAAAAATGAAAAAATAATTTTTTTTAAGATCTTTTTAATTTTTATAATAAAATCACCATTACATTATATTAATTTTCTTATAAATTATGAAATATCTTTTCTATCATTTAAAGCATTAAATAATGTTAACTCATCTAAATAATCTATATCAACGCCAACCGGAATACCATAAGATAACCTTGATATTTTAATGTTTTTATTTTCTAAAACTTTCTTTAGATATAACGTTGTCGTCTCACCTTCAATTGAAGGCTTTAAAGCAATAATTACTTCTGGATTATTTAAATTTTCTAAACGCTTAATTAGTGAAGATATATTAATATCATCAGGTCCTATTCCATCAATAGGTGAAATTAATCCATCTAAAACATGATAACATCCATTATACTTTCCAGATTTTTCAAAAGCAAAAACACCTTTAAAATCCTCTAATACGCAAATTAAATTTTTTTCTCGCGTATCACTAGAGCAAATTGTACAAATATTATCTTCAGTTAAAGCTCCACAAATTTCACATTTTTTTAATCCTTTTTTAGATAAAACTAGTATATTTGAAAGATCAGAGATCTCCGAAGCATCCATATTTATTAATGATAATGCCATTCTTTCCGCACTTTTTTCACCTACTCCAGGCAATTTTTTTAAATAATCAATTAATCCTTGCAACAATTTAGGATATATCATTAAAATAATCCATTAAAAGCTGAACCATATTGCCCCATACTTTTATCAATTGCAACATCAACTTTAGAAAGTGCGTCATTAACTGCTATAACTACCATATCCTCAATCATTTCAATATCTTCTTTTTCAAATTCAGGTTTTATCTTTATTGATAAAATTTCTTTTTTACCGTTTACAACTACATCAGCACCTTGAGAAGTTCCAGTAAAATTTTGATTATTAATTTCCTCTTTTTTCTTCATTATGTCTCTTTGCATTTTTTGTGCTTGAGCCATTAAATTTTGCATATTCATATTATTTTTCTCCTTTATTTTACTTCAAAATTATTTCCAAAAATTTCAGTAGCTAATTTCTCTAACTCACTGATATTTTCTTCTATTACAATATTATCATCAATTAAACTATAATTAAAGCCAGATTTAATATTTTTTACATATTTTTCTTTTTCTATATCCCATTTTTTTGAAGATATAGAAACTAATTTATAATTTGAATTAAAAAATATTTTAAAATCTTTTTCTAATGATTCAATATTTTCATTTATTAAATTGTTTGTGGAATCTATATCATTTGTCAGTATAGCATATTTATCTGAAGCAGCAACAACCATTGTATCTGCAATGTAAGATAATAACGTTTTATTAGCATTAGACTCATATATGATAAAGTCATTCCATTTAGATTTTATATTATTTAAAAATTCTTTTTTTGCATTTGCAAATGTATTATTAATTCTAATGTTTATATCAAATTTTATATTTGATCTTACCTCACTAATACTTTTAATATTTTCTTCGAAATTATCATTTTTTTCTAATATTTTTGAATTGGATAAATTATCTTTATTAGTATTTAAATTATTTCCTGGGAAATAATTTAAATACTTAATTAAAGTTATAATAATTAAATCATAAGAATTTGCGGTATATTTAATATCTGTTAAAATACTATTTAACGAAAAGATAAGATTATATATATTATCGAAATTTAAATTTCCATTATATTCATTATTTTTAATTTTTATTAACACATCTTTAAAATAGGAAATAAGATTTTGAATTAATAATTTAGCATCAATTCCATCTTGTTTAAAACCATTAATCTCATTTACCACATCATTTACACCATTTGTTTCATAAATTTTCACAAATTTTTCAATTCTTTTTTTTGATATTCCTCCAAAACTAGCTATAACATCATTAACATCAATATTATTTTTTGAAGATGATAATTGATCTAAAATGCTTAAAGCGTCTCTTAATCCTCCATTAGAAATACTAGAAATTTCATCTAACGAATCTTCACTAATAGATATATTTTCTTCACCACAAATATATTTCAATCTACTCTTAATTACTTTTGAATCTATTAGTTTAAAATCTACTCTTTGACAACGAGAAAGTACTGTAATTGGAACATTTTGAATATCTGTTGTTGCTAAAATAAAAACAACATTTGATGGGGGTTCTTCTAATGTCAATAAAAGTGCGTTAAATGCACTAGTAGACAACATATGAACTTCATCAATTATATAAACTTTATATTTAGAAGTTGATGGTGCTAATTTAACATTATTTATAATTTCTCGAATTTCATCAACACCATTATTGGAAGCTGCATCTAATTCAATTATATCAGGGTTGGTGTTAAAATTTTTGCACATTTCACACTCATTACATGGATTTCCATCTCTAGGATTCAAACAATTAATAGCTCTTGCAAATATTTTTGCAGAACTTGTTTTTCCAGTTCCTCGAGGTCCAGTGAAAATATATGCATGAGATATTTTATTATTTTTAATACTATTTTTTAACAAGTCTCTAGCAAAATTTTGACCAACAACCGTATCAAAATCTAAAGGACGATATTTTCTATATAAAACACGATAATTCACAATATCACTTCTTTCAACATAAATAAAATATACATAGATTATACCATATATATTATGATTATCTTAAATTTTTGAAAAAATTTAAGAATAACTGTTTATATTTTATTACAAATTCATTTTCTTCATAATTTAGTTGTACTTGTTCAATTTTACGCTGAATTT